>CAZLUR010000109.1:0-8259 GCA_964562725.1 uncultured Desulfohalobiaceae bacterium
TTTAAAGATAAAAATTGACCTGCAAAAGTAAGTGCCGGAAGCCCTGTTGGCCGAACCCCCGGACCCTGGCCTTACCAGTTCCCAAATTTCAAGCACAGCAGGTGATGAATAATTACAAACAGTTAAGGTTTTTGGTCTAATCTAAGGGCTGAAATCAACTAAAACTGGCTGGCCCGCAACAAAATATCTTTGAACTGCCAGCAATTATTAAGATATGAATAGTTACCATTATTTTGATTTTTTAGCAAGTAATCATAACTAGCAGTTGATATTAAAAATTTGTAACTTGTGGTCAAGAGGCTGATATTGACTTTTTTTCCACAAAATCAATCACTTCAGATTCCAGTCTACAATTATTGAGCATGTTAATCCGCGGTATGCCCCCGGGGCTGACGCAATTTACCTCGATAAGCCTGCCGTCGATGAGATCCAGGCCCACAAAGTACAGACCGTCTCTGATCAAACGGGGTTTGATCTGTTCGCAGATCTCTCTTTCCGCGGGCGTGATCTGATGCGGGTAGGCCTTGCCTCCGACCTTAATATTCGTCCTGAAGCTTCCTTCAGGGGGCTTCCTGGCCATGGCTCCCAGGATTTCCCCGTTTAAGAGCAAAATGCGTACATCCCCTTTTTCCTTGACTGCTTTTATATATTCCTGAACCATGATCTGCTCCCGCTCTGCATAAGGCCGGTGGGAACCCACATAGTAGTTGATCAAGGAGTTCAGGTTCTCTGGATCTTTTGTGCTGACCTTGATGATTCCTTCCCCGCCAAACCGGCCCAAGGGCTTGATGACCATATCCCCGCCGAAAGTATCGATTATTTTGCGCAGTCGGACTGGATCCCTGGAAATATGAGTCTCTGGGATCAGTTCCGGAAAATTCAATGTATAGAGTTTACTGTTGCCCAGCACCATTCCTGCAGGATTATTGACCATATAGACCTTCTCGGAGATGGGTGCCAGCAATTCAATGGAGCTGTAGTTCAAGGGCGGGTCCTTGCGCAAGAACAAAATATCCAAATCAGTCAAGTTTTCAAAGATCAATGCTTCAGATTGCTGCTGGGCAATGATTTCCTGCCAGTAGCCATGAAGCGAAATATTCGGAGTAAGGGAGATATCCTTCATGCGGGCCACCACCTGCTGGCCCCGGACATAAATATCGTGAGGCTCTAAGAAAAATACACTGTGGCCGCGCTGATTGCACTCATACATCAGGGCAGCTGTTGTTTCGTAAACTGGGTCAATGCCTTCTAGTCTGTCCATGAGAAAGGCTATTTGCATAGCTTGTTTTCCTCTGTTTAGATCCAAGACTGCAGGGCTGGTTATTGACTTTGGGCCAAGCGAGACTGGAGCTTGCGCAGGCGATGGCTCAAGGCAGTACAGATCTGCAAAGCGATGCGGGGATATTCCCGCACCAATTCATTGAATTCCTGCTTGTGCAAGACCAAAAACCTGCAGGGTTTTAAACTGCGGATGGTTGCAGAGCGTTCCATCTCCTCAAACAAAGCCATTTCTCCAAAATAATCGCCCTTGCTCATTGTGTCCAGTTGCATCTCTTGGTCTTGGTCGTCTTGCTTGTAAACCCCTACCTGGCCTTGAATGATCAAGAACACCTTTTCGCCTGGCTCGCCCTCCTGGATAACTGTCTTTTGTTCCGGGTATTCCTCCTCTTCAGTCACAGTGGCAATCGCGCCCAATTCGCTCACATTGAGATCGGAAAAGATGGCGATGTTCCTTAACAAAAAGATCTTATCAGAAACCGTGAGTTGACTTTCCATACTTGTCTCCTTTGCATGGGCCTTATCCATCTTGCCCCGGAGTAATTCAGCTGCCTGCCTGATGTACAGGACTGAAGACGAGCAGAGCATGACAATGAGCTCCTTTTGCTGCTGGATGGCTTCCTGGCCAAAGTCATTTGATATGTCCTGGAGCATGTGTAGGCCTAGAACCACTTCAATCCAGTCTGCACTAAGCAGGAGCTCAGGGAAAAGATCCTGATCTGTAGAATGAAAGCCGGGCAGCTTGAAAAACTTTTGCCCAGAGGCCACGCTGCGGTAAAGTGAAAATCCTTCCAGTAGGGGCTGGAACATGCTAAACAGCCGCCTGTCCAGGAGGTCGCTCAAAAGCTCGATGCTGTTGCCCCGCACTCGTGAGTCTTTGGAAAAGACTCCCCTGCGCACGGTCCTCATCCTGCCGTCCTTTTCATGTAAGGCCAGGATGCGCAAAGTGTTCTCCAGGACGAGTTCCTTTTTTTGCAACAAATGGTCAAAAAGGAGCTGCTTGTTTTTGCTCTCTGGGAGGTTTTCCAGGGCCGCGGCCTTGGCCAAGTTGATATAACACTCCTGCAGGTTCTCAGTGGTCAATCTATGCAGGTCGATATCCTTGATGTCCAGGGTCTCCAGCAATTCAAAGATGTTTTCCCGCAATTGCCGGTTGGGCAGGCTCAAAGACTGGATCAGGATCTGGCCGTTTGTGTATTCCGCATTTTTGATCTTCTCCTGGGCCAGTTCCCTGATCTGCTGCTCAGGGTCACCCAAAAGAGGCACTGCCTGTTTCAGGATCTCAGCGCCAGGTATTTCCAGCACATAAAGCGCAGCATGCCGGATGTCAGGCCGGGGATACTCCAGCAGGCTCAAGGCCAGGTCCTGCAATTGCGGGCTGTGCAGCTTGGCCAGGGCATGCAGGACTTCAGGGAAAATAGGTTCGTACTGGTCATCTTGGAGCAGCTTCTCCAGCAGGGGCAGATAAGCCTCTGCCTGGCCGATTTCACCGGCAGCGATAATTCCGCTCTTGCAGGTTTCCATATCCTTGGAGTCCAGCCAGGCCTTAAGTGTCTGCCTGATGCCTGCCGGGTCTTGCGCATATAGGCAGGCCGCAGCATAAGCCCTGACTTCTGGGTGCTCATCATGCAGGAAGGCCTGGATGTTGTTTGCGTCCAGCTGCTTGGGATCAGAGTTTTTTATAATTCTCAGGATCTGGACATTCAGCCTGGGGTTTTCCCTGTCCAACTGGTCCTGCAGGATCCTGACAGCTTCCGGACCTGGATCATGGGAGAGCAATTCGATTAATTTCAGCCTGGTGGCCTGGTCCTGTTCAGGCAAAGCCTGCAGGATGAGCATGTCCAGGTTTTGCACATCCAGAGTTTTGAGCAGCCTGGCATACCATACAGCATCATCCCCCCGGGCGGATAGAAAAGCCTGGGTCAACTCCTGATTGGCACTGTCTTGGTGAAAAAGAAGGCCCGGGGTTTCAGCTTCCAAGCTTTTGATGTCCAACATGTTTCTGGAAATCAGGTCACGCAAGATGGCAGCGTATTTACTTTTCAGGATCATTGGGGCTGCAATCCAGGCCAGGGCAAAAGGCAGGGCCACCAGGGACAGATAACGGGGATGAAAGAGGTTTACAGAGATCAGGATGAGGCCTGAGCCCAATAACAGGCCGGCCCTGACCACTGTGCCCCTTAAAAAAGGCCGGATCATGGCCCGGTACGAGGTGGGGAAAAGGCCCAAAAGGATGCCGTTGGCCGGCATGTTGATTGTGGTGCGCAGAATATTGGTGGACATCCGGGCATAAATGGCCGAGAAGACATCAAAACGCAGGAAAAAAGCCATAAAAGCCAGGGCGTAATTCAGGGGATGCAGCATAAGGGCTATGGGCAGGCCAAAGTAGCCATAAAGCCTGCCCACAAATAGCAGGATAATCAGGTTGACAACATTCAGGGCACCGCGGAAGTAGCTGAAAAAGGCAAGCATTCCCGATTCAGTGGCAAAATATTGGTCCACGGTGAAATTAAATTGATAATTCATAATGGGAATGACTACGTTAGGCATGAAGGTCAGCACCAACACTATCTTGAACAGGGCGGATTGCCTTAAAATGGGCCAAGCCCTTTTTATCTCCTCTAACATGGAAGTGCGTCCAGCCTTAGCTGACCCCTTTCTTTTCTCCTGCAATATCGAGGGGAACTGTCTACCCATGCCTTTGATCAACATTGCCCCTGCCAGGGTCGTGGTCAGGTAAACAAAAAGCAGGTTGTCAAAATGGAAGGCCTTGGCCATGAATGGAGTGCCAAAACTGCCGATGATCAGTCCGATGACCCCGCCAGCAGAGAGTAAGGGAAAAATCCGCTTGGACTGTCTGGTATTGAACAGATCATTGGCCAGGTTCCAAAAAAGCATGGCCTGGAGCAATTCAAATTGACTCTTGAGCATGAACAGGATCGGATAGACCAGTTCCAGGCCCATGGGGATAATCAACCTGATCACAGCGACTGACAGACCGCTGAAAATAAATAGGTAAAAGAGTATCCTGGCCCCGGTCATCC
The DNA here is from genome assembly GCA_964562725.1 of uncultured Desulfohalobiaceae bacterium. Taxonomy (GTDB): domain Bacteria; phylum Desulfobacterota; class Desulfovibrionia; order Desulfovibrionales; family Desulfothermaceae; genus CAZBUB01. The sequence continues at coordinate 4,323 of CAZLUR010000109.1, forward strand.
TGGCCATAAAGGCGGCCATAATGCCGGTAATCAAAAAGGTGAACACGGTATTGAGCATGTTCACTATAGGCAGGTATTCAATGCCGTAGCGCTTCAAAAAGGCGGTTTCTGCATAATTATTCAGGACCATGCCTGAGGAGCGCACCAAGAACAGCAGGGCTGCAGTCCAGAGCAAGACAACGATTTCCTCCTCGTGCAGCTTCAGCCAGTAAAGCACTGATTCCCGCATCAGTGCATCTCCATGACCAGCCGGAAGCCGGTGGTCCTAAACTTTGCAGCTGGATGGGCATAGGCCCGGTTTGCAGAACGTACCTGGTAGCCATGACCGAACCAGCTGCCGCCCCGGCGCACACGACGCTTGCACTCAAATGCCTGCTCCTGTTCAGGCTGGGTATAGCTCTGGAAACAATCCGCAGTCCACTCCCAAATATTGCCGTGCATGTCGTAAAGACCCCAGGGATTAGGCGGATAAGTCTTTACAGGAGCGGGTTCGCCTGGTTTTAGCCCGAGGGATTGCACATGCTCTACGCACTCATCTGCCTTGCTGGGGTTATTTGCATAAAGGGCCCGGGTGCAGTCGATTTCATTCCCCCAGGGGTACGGACTGCTGGTGCCTGCCCTGGCGGCATATTCCCATTCTGCCTCGGTGGGCAGCCGGTAAACACCCTGGTAGTGCTTATTCAATTCATTGATGAACTCCTGGGCATCGTGCCAGGAAACTCTGGTCACCGGGGTCTGTTCCTGCCCGCTCCTGGAAAAGAACCATGGCTGGCCCATCACTTCCCGCCATTGCCCTAGGGTGACTGGTGTACTCTGCAGGTAAAAGGGCTCCTGGATCTGCACTTCATGCAAGGTCTCGCTTGCACTGCGCAGTGGTTCGTCTTCAGGGCTGCCCATCTGGAAGACCCCGGGCTCAATATAGATGAATTCCATGCCCAGAGCATTGCTCACTGTTTTACCATGTTCTGCCTTTGGGCCTGGAATGGACAGGGTAAACAAAAAGCTAACCAGGCAGACCCCAAACAAGAGGCCCAGCAGCCAGTACCTGGATAAACAAACCATGCAGCCCTCTTATCTTCTAGACAATCACAAATTTTTAAGTAAATACTTTTTATTAACCATAGCCAACTTTTTGACTGAAGGATTGAGGCTTGACTAAATATTCTGACCTGGATTAACACCAAATATTCTCGAAAGTCCAGCTTTTTTTTCTGGTCTTAAGCAGATAAACCTAAGCCTGAACCCCAACTTTGGTCGGTGAACTTTCCAGAATTAAGGAGTCTGTAGCTTGCATGCCCAAAAAAAATGGTCATAATAAACAAATCGGGCCTGGTCTAAGGCTGGACCTGCAGTATTATTTTGTCAGTCCTGAGGAGCTGCCTCCTGTCTATATGGATATTATCAGCGAACTGGTCCAGAAAGGCGGGTCTGTGCCGCCGGATTTTGTGCGCTACAATCTGCAAAGGGCCTTTTTGATAGGCTATGTCCTGGACAAAGAGGAGATCATCGGCTGTTCCAGCCTAAAGCATCCCAGGTCTGAATTTATTGCCTCGGTCAGGGAGCAGTCAGGCATTGACCTTGAAAACTATCTGGAACGCGGCTATACATCTGTCAAACCAGCATACCGGGGCCTGGGCATAGGCTCCAGCCTGCTGGCAGGCCTGACCTCTAGAGCAGGTCACAGAAAGTTGTATGCAGTGATTGGAGAAGATAATATTGGGGGCCAGAAAATGGCCATCAACAATAACACCAGGCGGGTCGCTGTATACCAGAGCAAGAAGACCGGAAAAAAACTGGGCATCTGGATTCCAGAGGGTATGTTCTAGATAAGGAATAGGCATGGACATAGGAGTATTGAGCACAAGGGGTAATGATTACCATCCAAACAGCCGGCTTGCGGCAGCTGCTTCGGCCCAGGGATTCGCCCTGCAGCTGATTGACCCCCGCGGGCTATCTCCGGGCATTGTTCAGGACCAGCTGGGCCTGTATGGCCTTGATAACTACAGCCTGCCCCTGGTTCTCCTGCCCAGACAGGGCGCAGAGATCAGCAACTCCAGTCTGATTGTGCTCTCCCAGATTCAGGCTTTGGGCCTGTTCCTGGTCAACGATCTGGCCTCTGTTATGCTGGCAAAGAACAAGTTCCTCTGCCTGCAGGCTCTGGCAGCTGCCGGCATCAAGGTCCCTGATACGATATTTGTCAATTCCGGGCATGGATTTTTTAAGGCCCTAAAAAAGCTGGGCGGATATCCACTAGTCTGCAAGAAAACAGCCGGCCGCAAAGGCAGGCAAGTATTTCTGCTGCAGGATGCAAAAAGCGCGCAGCTCCTTGTTGATGAGCATTTGGCAGCGCAGGAGGGCATCATCCTGCAGCGCTTCATCCCTGCCCAGGGGCGCAGGGATTACCGGGTTCTGGTCATTGGCGGCCAGGTGGCTGCTGCCATGGAAATGACTCCTCCAGCCAGGGACTTCAGATCCAACTTCGCCATATCCGGGAACAGCAAAGCTGTGCAGCTGCCGCAGGCAATGCAGCAATATGCTATAAGATGCGCACAGGCTCTGGGTCTGGAAATTGCAGGGGTGGATCTGATAGACTCCAGCAGCAGCGGGTTATTGGCAATTGAGGTCAATTACGCCCCTGGCTTTAAGGGTCTGGAGGCAGCCACTGGCTTGGATATCGCAGGCATGATCATCAGACATGCAGTATCTTTTTTAAAAATCCCAGGGCAAGATGCTGATCAAGGACCTCTACCTCAGGGAAGATAAGCACAGGGTCCGGGCCGGGGCCTTTGTTGTTTGGGAAGACTGCGATCTGCCCCAAAAGGAGATCTTCATTGAAACCAGGGCTGAATATGGGGCCGGTCTTAGAGCAGATGCCCATGCATTTCTGGTGGGCTGTCTGATCCCGGCCCTGCACTTTGGCCAAAGGCGCATAGCAGTGCAAGGAGAGATCTGCCCCGGCCTTTTGCAGGGACTGAGCTCGGTCATGGCCCTGATGCAGGTCTGGTCTGCTGGGACCATGCAGCCGCTGGTGATCGAGCCCCAAAAGGTGTCTGCGACAACCGGCCGGGCAAAGAAATACAGGACAGGCATGTGTTATTCAGGGGGCATTGATTCCATAGCCACCTTGCGCAGGAACATGCTCAATTATCCTCAAAACCACCCTGGTGCGATCAAGGACTGTTTTTTTATCCATGGCTTTGATATTGGGGGCGTGCTGGACAGGGGTCTGAAATACCATGTTTTCCAGCGGGGATTACGGGCCATGGAAAATGTGACCAAAGCGGCCAACAAGCAGGCCATCCCTGTATATACCAATATAAGGCATTTGTGCGATGACCGGGATCTCTGGTTGAACAGGTTTTTCGGGGCTGTACTGGCGGCAGTGGGCCATGCATTTTCCTCCAGGATCGATTTTTTTTGTATTGCTGCCTCCTATGACCTGCAAAACCTGGGGCCCTGTGGATCACATCCAATGCTGGACCCCTGGTACTCAAGCTTTGATCTGGCTATTGCCCATCAGGACGCCCATCTGAGACGCATTGACAAGCTGCAGATCGTGGCGGATTGGGAGCCTGGCCTGCAGAATTTTAGGGTCTGCCTGGCCAATGTCCAGGAAAGTTTGAACTGCGGCAGGTGCGAGAAATGTGTCAGAACCATGCTCGGTCTGCTGGCTGTGGGCGCCCTGCACAAAACCCGGGCCTTTGTGCAAGACGATGTTACTGTGGATATGTTGGATAATTTCAAGATCAACATCCGGCACAGGGAGCCATTTTATATTGAACTCCTGCCCCTGCTGGAGAAAAAGGGGCGCCAGGACCTGGTGCGCAAGATAGGCCAGAAACTTAGAGAATAACAAAAAGGGAGCCAGCATTTCATGCAGGATGTATTGTTTATACAATTCTTGAGCCGGTCCAAAAGAGACTACTTTGACCTGACC
>CAZLUR010000110.1:0-8252 GCA_964562725.1 uncultured Desulfohalobiaceae bacterium
TGCGGGGTTGATTAAAATGAGATCAATAGGTTCAAATATTCAAGGACCTAGCACTCGGGAGAGAATTCGTAAATACTTGGAGGAGAGGGTTGCTGCGCAGAATGATCCGAGTCAGCTTGGAGAGCCGCTGCAAGGCCAGCTGGCCAGCCTGTGGCGATATCGGATAGGGGATTATCGGGTGATTTGTGAATTGCGCGATCAAGAACTGGTGGTTCTTGTCCTCCATCTTGGCCACCGGAAGGGAATCTATAGGTGACGAAGAGCCTTGTCCTACAAAATCTTTGAACTCGATCTTTGACACATGGGGGAACCCATGACGAAGTGTACTGACATCCCGCCTTCGAAGACTGAAATTTTCATTTCGAAACCTTCTCCCACTCAAACCCTGCCACATTGCGCTCTGCACTGGAAAATTCCACGCCGATCAAGTATACCTCGTACCCTGCGAACTTCTCTTTGTATCCCTCGGCCTTAATCTGTTCCAGGGGCCTGTCCTTACCGGCAAGTTCCACCACCTTGAATTCGATGATATATACCCGGCCCTGAAGGAATATCCCGGAGAGGTCACTGTCGTGCCTATCACAAGTACGGTGCGCGACATTTCATCTGAGATCTTTCTTTCCAAAGCCGACGGTATGCCTCAGGATTGCGCTGTCAACTGCGACCATTTGCAAACTGTTACCAAGGGGAAAATCGGTTCTTTGATTACAACCATGCCCAAAGCCAAGATGGATGATGTCGGGCAGGCTGTTCGTTTTGCTCTCGACATCTGAAAATAGTAATGGCCATCGCATTCACTCGGACACCATACGCCGTTATTGACTTGACTTGAGTACATCTCCCTTCTTCAGACCCTTTTCTTTCGCAAATTCTGCAGCCGGGAGCTTCTTGCCGGTTTCTGACTTGAGCCGTCCAACCTGTAAGGCACCCTCGCAAAGAGCTATCTGCATTGCCTGCTCGTTTATTTGCAGGATGGTTCCAGGTGCTGCATCCGTAGTAACATGAACAAGCTTTGCTTTATACAAACGAACCTTTTCCTCCCCATATCGAACATAGGCCCCTGGCTGCGGGTCGCATCCGCGAACCAGTCTGTCAATCTCCCGGGCGGGCCTGTTCCAGTCGATTTGGGCTACCTTATCATCGCAGGGTGGCTCATAAGTGGCCTGGGTTTCGTCTTGAGGAACTTTGGGTGCCTCTCCCTTTTTGATTAATTCGATGGATTCTAAAATAGCTTGTACCCCCAGGGGAAAGAGATGATTGAAATAAATGGACCCAGTGGTATCCTCAGGTTTGATTTCCACTTCTTTTTGCAAAAGGATGGGACCGGTATCAATACCTCCGTCAGGCCAGAATATGCTCAAGCCGGTCTTGGTATCGCCCATGATCACAGCCCAATTAATGGCACTTGCACCTCTATGCCTTGGCAGTAGTGATGGATGATAATTAATGGTGCCATATACAGGCACGTCGAAGTAACGAGCAGGAATAATATCCGTGACAAAAGCCATCACAGTGAGCTCAGGCTTAAGCGCCTGGTACTGTTCAAAGACCTGCTCATCTTTGTAACTCCCGGGTGTTTGAACTGGAATATTTAAGGATCGGGCCTTTTCCTGTAAAGGGTCTTCCTTGCCCCCGGGCTTAACTGGCGGAGTATAAACTGCAGCCACTTCCTCCCTGTTTTCTATCAACTTGTCCAAGACATCAGCCCCAAAAACTGCTTGGCCAATCAATACTATCCTCATGACCAACACCTCCTGTACTAAAACTTTATAGATTTTTGTTCTGCTATATGTTGCTGATATTTCTTTAACAGGTCAAGTTTTCGAGGGGGGGTCAGTGATATTTTGCTTGTTGGGTTGCGGGCGGAGCTCGCTTTAGGCCTTTAATCTACCCAATTTTCTATCAGCAAGCCATTGATTCTTTCAAACTCGTTTACATTGTTTGTCACTAAAGACATGCCTCTTGAAAGTGCTATCCCGGCAATCAAAAGATCGTAAGCGCCTATTGGGACGCCTTTCTTTTCAAGCCGAGCACGCACAGCTGCTGCTTTGGAAGCAGCCTCCCTATCAAAGGATACAAGGTTCAAGGCAGAAAGGAACTTCTTTAGAGCCTTGGCTGAACGATCCTTCATGAGGCTCTTCTCAATTCCATATTCAAGTTCAAACACAGTGATAGAAGAGACAGCAACATCGGCTGGCGAGTGCTTTTGAAACTTATTTAGAACCTGCCCAGGACGTTGTTTAATAAGATAGATGCAAATATTGGTGTCCAGAAGATAATGCATCAGAACCCTTCCCTTTTTTGCGCTGCAGGCTGATTGCGTCCCTCCTGCAAAAAATCCTCCGGAAAGTCGGACAAGGACTCGAATAAAACATCCCACGTCATCTCCAGAGGTTCAATGATAATCTGTTTGCCTTTTTTGTATATTCTGACCTCATTGCCAGGAATTCTGAATTCCTTAGGCAATCTGACTGCTTGCGAGTTCCCGTTTCGAAACAGCTTGGCTTTTTCCATTGTAGAGTCCCTCCTTTCATATATACTTTTTGTATATACAAAAGAGTAACATGTCAATAAAAACAGAAAAGAACATTTCAGGTGAGCTATACGAGGAAGCTGGTTGTGAGCAGAGTGTACATTAAAGTAACTTTAAAGAATACTGTGGCTTTAGATAATTAAAATGCTGGCAGCTACAGATCAGGGATGCTTGTAGTCTTCAGGCTTGAGTCCGTATTTTTGCATGCGGTATAAAAGAGTGCTCCTGGGAATGTTCAACAGGCCAGCAGCTCCACCAGGGCCGCTGATCTTGCCTGAGGCCTGACGTAAGGTCTTTTGGATATGCCTTTTTTCCACCTGGGCCAGGCTGGGCCATTGGCCGGGATCTTCAATGGCCTGCTCAGGATATTCCTGGAGGCTGGAAATCATGGCTTTTAATTTGTCTCTGGTTATTTCCTGATCAGGATAAAGAATGATCATTCTCTTGACCAGGTTTTTCAGCTCCCGCACATTGCCAGGCCAGGAATACTGACATAAGAGCTCCATGGTAGGGGAGTTATACCTGGGAGCAGGGCGATTGTGCTTTTCACTTTCCACAATATTTAATTTTTCTATCAAAATGGGAATATCCTGCACGCGTTCCCGTAAGGGTGGCACAGTCAAGGAGACTGTGTTGATCCGGTAAAAAAGATCCGAGCGAAAGCTGTTTTCCGAGGTCAACTGCTCTGTAGTTTTGTTGGTGGCAGCTATGATCCGGAAGTTGATCCTGGTTGGAGTGCTGTCCCCCACCCGCTCAAAAGTCTTGTCCTGCAGGACCTGCAAAAGTTTGGCCTGCAAGGATACTGGCAGCTCGCCTATCTCATCCAGAAAAACCGTGCCTTCGTCAGCCATTTCAAAGCGTCCGATCCTTTTGGCATGGGCTCCGGTAAAGGCCCCTTTGGCATGTCCAAACAGCTCACTTTCAAAGAGGCTGGAAGCCAGGGCCGGACAACTGATTTTGACGAACATGGCATCTTTTCTGGGGCTGAAGTTGTGAATGCATCTGGCCAGATAATCCTTGCCTGTGCCGGTCTCCCCAGTAATCAGAACCGAGGCTTCAGTATCCGCGATCAATTTGACCTGGGCCATTACCTCTCGCATCTGCGGGCTGCTGAAAAAGAAATTATCTGGATAGTACTGCCTTTCCACCTGCCTGAGCAGATATCTTTTTTGTTCCTGCAGGCTTGCATTGAGTTCTTTCAGTCTGGCCTGGGCCAGCATATTATCCACTGCAATAGCCACCTGGGAGGATAGTTCATTTACGAATTTGGCCAGCTCATTAATATTGGACGGGGTTTTTTTAAAGGATAAATGCAAGGATCCCAGGACCTGATTGCGGATAATCAAAGGACAAGCAATAGTACCTTGTAACCCTGATTTGAGCATGGCCCTGGCTGAAGGCCAGGCAGAATATTCAGCCAGATCATGGATGATCAGTGGTTTTCTGGATTCAATGACTGCCTTGGCAATAGCCCCATTTTCCAATGATCTGTTATCCTTGGTTATCTCTTTGGGCGTTACTCCGTCTGCAGTGGTGAAGTAACTCAAAGTATTGGTGTTTTCATTATAGATATTGATACTGAAACGATCGTGTTGCAGGACCTGTCCCAATTCCAGAGACAAAGTTCTAAACAAGGATTCCTTGGATTCCTGGTTGACTATGGCGTTGTTGATTTTGAGCAGGGAATGGTAGCGTTTGTTGGTGGAACGCATAATTACTCTTCCTTATGTCTAATAATGGACAAGAAGGATACCAAGCTTAAACACAAGCACGCGCTTCCATGATTAAGGCAGGAACTGACTATATGTATAGCCTACATAGAAATTTTTGTCCAATATTAAACAAGATGTCAATTCTTGGGCAGAAAAAAAGCAGTTGATAACTGGCTGCTGATTAATAAAAATTATACTTTCAGCCGCTTATATTTATCTTGCTGCCTGGCATGCCTTTTGCTTCAATAATTTAGTACGTACATAGAGCTTCCTTATGGACGCAGTTATTATGGGATTAATCTCCCAAGTACAGTGCCCTGCACTATACTGCGGGCTGCATCCTTGTCCGCACTGGACAGGTTTGATATTGAGCGTGACCGAAGGCTTCAGGACAGTCTTCAAAATTTCCCTGGCAAAACTTCATTGGTGCGTAGGTGGCTATTGTTGTTCCTGACGAGACGCGTCCAACTCCAGTTAAATCAACTCTATCTGTCCTTCTCAGCAGGCTAAAGGCGACATTTTCTGAATTAAAATATAAAGATATCTCAGTAATTGTCAGCGGCAGCCTTCATCCTCCTCCTGATGTTGATGGATTGCAAGCTTTATTGTCTTTAGAGGAACTGAAAGATGTGCAGGTTATAGCCCATGAGGCCAGGCATTCAGAATTGACTGATTTCGGAGCAACTTCCAGGCAGACTCCGATTGCTGTTAATTCCCATTTGGCCAGGGCTGACCTGAAGATAGTCATCGGCCAGATTGATCTCCATCAATTCGTGGGGTTCACAGGCGGTGCCAAGGGTGTGGTCATAGAGGCTGGTGCAGAAAAAACCATAGAGCACAACCCTTGCCTTTTTTTTTTGAGGAAAATGCCGGGGTAGGGATCCTGGAAGGCAATCCAGCCCGGGAAAATATTAATGTAGCCGGTAGATTGATTGGCATTGATTTGGCAGTGAATGTGGTTTTGAATCCTGCCAAGGAAGTTGTGGACGTTTTTGTTGGTGAGCCTGTTGATGTCCTGCGGTAAAGGGCAGAGCTTTGCTCTGGGGTCTATGGAATGCCTCTATCTGATAGATTTGACATCATAGTTGCATTTTGCGGCGGGTATCCCAAGGACATTACTCTGTATCAGGCCCAAAAAGGTCTTAATAACGAGAAGATGTATAAAACCAATTTTTTGGTTATCGCGTCTTTTGCCTTTGTGTTAGTAAGTGCATTCAACGCGTTAACAGCTGATTACCAGGCTATGACCATCCCAGCGGCTACTGCCAAACCGGAAAGAAGTCTGCATACTATAGCTACCAACAAAAAAATTTTACCTGGTTGCCCAAAGTGCTGGGCTACGGTCAATAAGTAGTTGGTTTTGCCAAATTTAAAGGAGTTCACTATGCCCTTTGGCTACAATGGGAAGATACTGCACGTGAACCTCACAAGTGGCGAGTTCAGCGTAGAAGAACCCAGTGAGCAGTGGTACCGCACCTATATGGGGGGCTCAGCCATAGCTTCTTATTACCTGCTGAACATGCTCAAAGGCGGCGAGGACCCTCTGGGTTCGGACAATGTGCTGGTACTGGCCACGAGTGTAGTCAGTGGCGCTCCCATCTCTGGGTACAACCGCTTTACTGCCGCAGCCAAGTCACCTTTAACTGACTGTTTTGGTGAATCTGAATCTGCTGGTTACTTTGCCCCAGAGCTAAAGTTCACCGGTTATGATGCCATAGTTATTCGCGGCAAGGCAGAGAAGCCGGTCTACCTGAGTATCATAAATGGAGAGGTCGCTCTGCATGATGCTGTCAACATCTGGGGACTGGACAATTTCCAGACTCTGCAAAAGATAAAGGAAGAAACCGGGGAGGCCAAGGTGCGCGTGGCAAGCATTGGCCCCGCTGGTGAAAAGCTGGTGCGCTTTGCTTGCATATCTAATAATATGGAGCATTTTAACGGTCGTTGCGGCATGGGCTGCGTTATGGGCTCCAAGAATCTTAAGGCCGTTGCTGTACGAGGCACACAGAAGCCTGAGCTTGCAGACCCGAAAAAGGTCAAGGAAATCAGCGAGTGGCACCGTCAGCGGATCAAAAATCACCCCCCAAACAAGGGACTTTCCATGGCCGGTACGCCCCTTTTAGTCAAAGGGCTTAACGCAAGCGGGATCCTTCCTACCCAGAATTTCAGCCAGGGAGTTTTTGATCAGCATGAGAATCTGGAATGGGAGAACTATGAAAAGGAGATTTTCCACAAGGCCGGCACCTGCTATATGTGCTCGGTGGCCTGCAAGCGCCAGGTGCAGGGTGATGATTCTGAGTTCCCCCTTGATCCTCGCTTTGGTGGCCCTGAATACGAAACCATAGGTTCCATGGGCAGTAACTTGCTCAATGGGAATATCAAGGCCGTGGCCCGGGCCAATCAGCTTTGCAATCTGGCCGGCATGGACACTGTCAGTGCCGGCAATATGATCGCATTCGTCATGGAGTGTTTCGAAAACGGAATCATCAACAAGGATGACATTGGCCGGGAAATGCCATGGGGGGATGCTGCAGGCATCTGCTGGTTGGTGGAGCAAATGGCGGAGCGTCAAGGGATTGGTGATATTCTGGCCGAGGGCATAGTCCGAGCCGCTGCGAAGATCGGCAACGGCGCAGAAAAATATGCCTTCCATATCAAGGGCAGCGATCTCCCCTTGCATGACGGCCGAGGCAAGACCGGCATGGCCCTGGGCTATGCCCTGAGTTCTACAGGTGCGGACCATGTTGAGTGCCCCCATGACGTGGCTTTCCAAGGCGAAGGCTATAAAGCTTTGAGTGCTCTGGGTATTATCAGACCTGTCCGTCCCTTGGATACAGACGCAGACAAGGTGCGTTTCTTTCACCTTGGACAATTGGCCTGGGGCATTAACAATCTGCTCTCTATTTGCAATTTTTGTTCTGTGCCCATCCACGCCATGACTTTTTACAATCTAGTAGATTCAGTGCGGGCCATAACTGGCTGGGACACCAGTTTGTTTGACATCATGCGTGCCTGCGAACGCTCCATGGTTATGAGCCGGATGTTTAACGTACGCGAAGGGTTGGGGCCAGAGGAGGACAGGGTCATCAGCCGCTGGCATGAGCCCATGCCTAAAGGGCCTTTGGCTGGCCAAAAGATTGATGAAAAAGCATTTCGGCAGGCTATTGACCTCTACTACGAGGTCTGTGGCTGGGACGAAAAAGGGGTGCCTGGTCACGCCAAACTTGTGGACCTTGACCTGGAGTGGATCGAGGAGCGGATGTGAGACGCCATGGAGTTGACTGTCAAGCTCTACCCAGGGCTGCAACATGCAAAAGGCTCACGTCTTACCATCCATTTGCGCGAGCCTGCCGCGGTGGCTGACTTGCTGCAGGAACTGGGCTTTGGCCAACATGAAGTGGAGGTAGTGGCGGTCAATGGTGAGCTGAGGCAGTATGATGCCCCCTTGCACCACGGCGATACAGTTGTCCTGATGCCTTTTATCGGTGGCGGGTGAACCGTTGCTGAAAAGGGAAATATAAGGATTCAGATCAAAGAGGGCATATGGCTGCGGTCTGTTTGGTCTTGCAAGGTTTACATCTCTGGACTGAAAGCTGCCCAGCAATAGCTATGCTTGATGGCCGCCAGAATAATGGAGTTAGTTTTTTCGTATAATCACATTTTAACTTGTATTAATATGGAGGCTTATATGGCTATTGATTTTATTGCACACGAAGCAGGAGACGGTGTTGGGGTTGTGGTAGTTGAGGGTGTCAAGGCTGGTCAGGAGTTGACCGGCTGGGTGATGAAGGAGGATCAGACTATTAAGGTTAAGACTCTGACTGATATACCCATAGGCCATAAGGTAGCCCTGCAGGATTTTGCAGATGGGGATACGGTTTATAAGTATAGTACTGATATAGGCAGGGTAGTTGCTCCGATCAAGAAGGGTGAGCATCTCCATGTGCACAACGTGAAAACCAAAAGGTGGTAGATCATGCAGAGCAAGATTTTAGGATATCGTCGTG
>CAZLUR010000111.1:0-8089 GCA_964562725.1 uncultured Desulfohalobiaceae bacterium
GCGCATTTTATAGGCAGGCTTGTCAAACATGGACTCAGCGCGCGCGTTGATCATCCTGTACCCGCTATTGAGCTCTTTTGACCAACGTGGAACCAATCCCCAGTGAAGCCAGGCTGCCTTGCGCAGCCCATCATCGGTCTGGCCCACAGCCAGGATCTCCTCCCCAGGGGGAATGTTGTACCAGGGAGTGATAGGCAGGGGCATCTGCACCTGGAAATGGTCTTCTATTTGTCTGGTCTCTGCCCAGAGGCCGAATCTGCCGCACATAATTTTAAATGAAATGGCTGCTGATTATAGCCTTCATTATTGAGGCTGATTAACTGATTCAAGTTTCATAGCCGTAAGCTCCAACTATCCTGCATCAGCCTGTTCCAAAACCAGAATGAACTTCTCCACCAGATCCGGATCGAACTGTGTTCCCGCGCAACGCTTAAGTTCGGCGATCGCCTCTTCGTGGGGCATGGCCTGTCGATAAGGCCGATCACTGAGCATAGCATCATAAGCATCTACTATAGCCAGTATCCGGCTAGGCAAGGGGATTTCAAGACCTTGCACTCCCTGTGGATATCCTGTGCCGTCCCACTTTTCGTGGTGTTTGAGGATCCAATCCGCTATCGGCTTCAAGTCGGGTACGGATTGAGCGATGCGGTACCCGATTTCGCTGTGTTTGCGCATCTCCTCCCACTCCTCCTCGGTCAATGGTCCGGGCTTAAACAAGATACGGTCAGGTATGCCCACCTTGCCCAGGTCATGGAAACGGGCCAGCAAGAACAAGTCGTTGGTTTCGTTTTCCGGCATTTCCGCGGACCGGGCCAAGGAGGCAGCCAGTTCCTGCAAACGCTGGCAATGGCCCTCGGTGTCAAAATCCCTGGCTCCCATAGTCCCGGTCAGGGCTTGGGCTATGGCGCTGCGGGCGCTTCCCTCCTGATGGATCTTGTCCCGGTACATCCGATCGTCAGCCTCCTGGAACAGGGATTGTGTATTGATGGGGCTCTGGCTGCTTACGGCAAAGCCGATGGAGAGGGAGAGGGGAAGCCGCGGATTGTGGTTATTGTATTCCTGTACTGAGGTCCTCAGGCGTTGGGACAACTTTTCCAAAATCTTCTGATCTGTCTCAGGAGCCAAGACAGCGAATTCATCCCCTCCAATCCGGGCAATGACGTCGCTGGAGCGGAAGGAATTTCTAAGGAGTTCAGCCGCTTGGATAAGCAATTGGTCCCCGGATTGGTGTCCTAAAGTATCGTTGATTAACTTTAACCCATCCAGATCGCAGGTGAGGATGCCAAGTGGCATGTAGCGCCCATCCTGCAACCGGGTCATGGACTCCTCAAAGAAGTTGCGATTGTAGAGCCCGGTCAGGGAGTCGTGAAAACTTATATACCGGAGCTCTTCTTCGGCTTTTTTGCGCCCTGTAATATCCCGAAAAGAGATCAGCAGCGCGGCTTGCCCTTCCCATTCTGTTTCACTGGTGCGCAACTCGGCCACCATCATCTCCTGGTTTTCAGTGATAAGTTCGATTTCCGTACTATCACCGGGTGTGAGGGGATAGCCGAAATGTTCACCCAGCAGCTCGATTTCTGTGCGGCCAAACATTCCAGCTGCCGCCGGATTCATGAAAAGAATCACCCCCTGCTGGTCAACCACCATTATTCCGTCGTTGTTTAGCTGAACCAACTTATCCAGTTTGTCCCTGGATTGGACAAGCTCTCGAAAAAGACCTTGATAGGGTTGCTTTAAGAGACCGGAAACAAGGGCTTTGTAAAGGAAGATGAAGGAGATCAGCTTGAGCAGATGTCCTAAAAAATTAAAAAAACCATAAACATCTGAATACAGGGTAAAAGAAAGTTCGGAGGCGATGGTGGCAGTGTAGGCGGCCAACAAAAGCTTGAGGCTGTGGGGGCTGAAATGTTCCCGTCCCTGCCAAAAGACGAATATGGCCAACCCCAGGAGTGCACATACAATATATTCGCCGATCACTTTGGTTAGAGTCAGGCCCTGTCCTGGCACGTACATTGTCGGAAACGTATCCAGGGGGATGATGAGGATAAGGAGTGCTGCTGTAAGGGTGGAGTACCCGGCCAGGATAAGCCTCTCAGAAAGGACCTTGCCCTTGCTGATCAGCAGGCCAACTGTGAGCAAAGACCCGCTTTCCAGGAAACGGGCCGCCATCCAGAGTTGGGTGGGAAGATCCGCTCCCCGCTGGGGAAATACTCCCATCCCGGTGTAGGCCAGGGTGTGCATGAGATCCAGTGTCGCTACGCTGGCGTAGACCACCGCTATCAGAAACAGGGGGTTGTTGGATGCAATCCGCCGGGTATTAAAGCCGATGGTGAATACGCTGATCCCCACCCCAACTGTAAAGAGCTCAACTAGTGTGTGGTACAGCAGATAATTGACACTACTGAGTAGGAACAGGGCTCCCGAGCCGAGCAGGGCCAGGAGAGCCAGAAGGACACGCCGCAGAGAGCTTGACTGGGAAGAGGACTGCTCATTCATGTCCTGTTTCATTGTTCCCCTGAGTCTTGATATTGGATGTCCAGACCCTGCAAGACTTTTTCTTTTTCCGAGAGGTCGCCGACAACCTTGCGCAAGGGCGGGGGCAATTCCTTTAACAGGGTGGGGACAGCCAGAATTCGATGCTCTCTGGCTTGCTCAGGATGCTCAGATATATCTATGACCTCAAGGCTATACTGCCCTTGCAGATGTTCTTCACAAATTCTGCGAATATTCTGTATAGCTTGTTGGGAGCGTGCTGTACTCCCGGCCACAAAAAGGCGCAACTGAAAAGAGCTCTGGGCAGGGTTTCTGTCTTTCTCTGGTCCGAAGTTTTCGTTATGTGCGTTATTCATGTCCTTCAACCCCAGCCCGCAACTGTTTACGGTGCTCCTGCATTTGCAAATATTTTTCCTCTTCCTTTTCAGCTTCCTGAATCGCAAGCTCAAGTTCTTCTTCTTCCCCCTGGAATTGGGCCTCAATTTCTTTGAGTTTGGCATCTCTGACCCTGCGCTTGCGTTCCAGCTCCTTGCGCTTGCGCTCAATTTCCTCCAGACGTCGTTTGTGTTCCGCCTCTTCCTTTGCTTCCTGAGTGTACCGGGACGTCCCGGTGATCAATCCGGCAGGACCGGCATACACATCCAAAAGGGAAATGCCCTTCTCGCTAAGCACAAATTCCCGCAGCTGATGGGAATGGGACATGCCCCGAGCTTTGAGTACATACAGCACCCGGTTACGTTCTCCAGCATTTTCTATTGCCCGCAGAAGAATCCAGGTATCCATGAGTGAGGAGATGTCCGTATTTGTGCCCTCCATAGGGCTGTCGCCGGTAATAAGCTCGGTGACTACTGTGGTGATTCCCCGGGACTTCAACAAATCGATCAGGCGGGTGAGCAGATTCTTGACCTCTTCAGGGGACCCCATTTGCAACAGATTGCTCACCGGGTCAATGACCACCACATCTGGAGGGTTCTGCTCAATGAGCTCTTTGACGATAAAGAAGTGTTCCTCAAGACCGTAGGTGGTAACCCGGACCGTATGAAAATCCAGCAATCCGTTTGCATACCATTTTTGAAGATCGATGCTGATGGACTCCATATTGCGCATAATCTGGGCCCTGGACTCTTCGTAGGAGATATACAGTGCCTTTTCGCCGCGAGCACACGCTGCGTCCACAAAACTGGCATTAAAGCTCGACTTCCCGGTGCCTGCAGTACCGGAAAGCAGAATGCTTGAAGCCCGGTAGAATCCCTTGCCCCCGAGCATTTCATCCAGGCGTGGAACTCCGCTGGAGATGCGCGCCTTGGATACCGGGTAATCAAGCCCCAGTTCGGTGACTGCAAAAAGATGAATCCCATTTCGCCCGATCAGGAAGGGGTAGGCGTTTGTTCCATGGCCGGATCCCCGGAATTTTAAAATACGCAGATGTCTGCGGGTAATTTGGCCATGCATTGTTTGGGATAAATCCACCACGCAATCGGAGACATACTCCTCAATCCCAAACCTGGTCAGCCCTTGATAACCGCGTTCGGCTGTGACCACCGCTGTGATGGCTCGATCTTTGAACCACTTAAGCAAACGGCGGAACTCCGCCCGCACGACATGGGCGTCTGTAAAGAGTCCAAAAAGCGTTTCCACTGTGTCCAGTACAATTCGCTGGGCCCCGACATCCCGGATAGCGGCATCCAAACGAATAAACAGTCCTTCGAGGTCATATTGGCCGGCCTCGGTCATTTCTTCAGGGGGGATATGCATGGCTTCAACTGCAATCTTTTTCTGCTTGCAGAGCAAGTCCAGATCCCAGCCCAGAGAGGCCACGTTCTTTTTCAGGTCCGATTCGGCCTCTTCAAAGGCCACAAAAACGCCAGATTCCTGTTTCTCGGTTGCCCCTTCAATCAAGAATTGCATTCCGAACATGGTTTTTCCTGCGCCAGCGTCCCCGCAAACCAGGGTCGAACGTCCCCAGGGGAGTCCCCCGTTGGTGATGTCGTCAAACCCTGGAATCCCGGAGGTAACTTTTTCCAATATCTCCATGTGGCTGTCTGCGATGTCCTTCCCTTGATCCATTGTGTCTCCTGTTCCTGAATTGAGCGATGCCGGACATATCTTAACTTTCTCTTAACCCATCTTTCAGGGTATATTTTTGAGATATTCAGTAATATCAATAGGTTAAAAAAAATTAAAAAATTTATGATCTATTGCCACAAAATTCAGTTGGATTCAGATATATCAACAAGTTATACGAGTAAATCTACTATACTTTCTCAAGGTACTATAAAAAACTGGCAGTAGCCAAGCAAAATGACAACAAGACAGGTCGAAAAGGCCTTCACCCAGTATGGGGGTAAAAAACACTCCGCCAACTGCGGCGCAGAGGCCCTCTGGGCCTTAAAGCTCAGTTTGGAACGTCTCAACCAAGAGGTAGCACCAGCTGCCTTGTTTCCGTCTGCTCCGGTGGTGGTTATGACAACCCAAAATTGACCCACTGAGCTTTCCCCCATTGGTTGGACAAAAAATAGGGTAAGTTAAGGTGCAAACCTCCTTGTTTTTTTCAGGGCAGGCACCCCCATGGGGGTGCCTGAAATTACATCAGTTAACCCGTTTTCTGTCAAATGAATATGCATACTCTGGTGTCCTGTTGTCTAACGCCCAGTGCGGACGTTCCCGGTTGTAAAACAAGAAATACGTCTTTAAATTCTCGAAGGCGTCCCGGCCGTCCCTGTAATCCTTGAGATAAACTTCTTCATATTTAATGGTACGCCACAGACGTTCAATAAATATATTATCCGGAAAGCGGCCGCGACCATCCATGCTGATCTGGACCTGAGCCTCTTTCAGTTTGTCTGTATGCTTGGGGCTCGTAAACTGAGAACCCTGGTCAGTATTGAAAATATCAGGGCTGCTCTGACTCAGGGCTTCATCCAAAGCCTCAAGACAAAAATATACATCTAAAGAGTTGGACAGGCGCCAGGATAGCTCATAGCGGCTGAACCAGTCCATTATGGCCACCAGATAAAGAAACCCCCTGGACATCCGGATATAGGTTATATCGGCTGCCCAGACCTGATCAGGCCGGTTGATTTCAAGGTCCCTCAACATATAGGGATAAACCTTATGTTCCGGGTGTGCACGGCTGGTATGAGGGCCAGGCACGATGACCATAATATCCATCTGCCGCATCAGCCGCTCTACACGCTTATGGAGGTGATTAGGACCTTTAGATACTGATTTTGAACAAGCCCTATGAGTGGAAAAGCTGCAATTTGAGGTTGTTAACTTCACTTTGGATGATGCTCGCTGGGCCGGCAACTTAAGAGCTTGCGCACCGAGGGCCGAATTTTTTTAGGCGAGTCCAGCTGCATGCGCAGCAGCCTGTCGTCTAGGCATTAAGAGGGTTGCCCGCTCGCTGACTCGCTCAAGACGCAAAGTGCGCCAAGGGTGGAACGCGAAGACTTGTATTTTCCAAAACCGGGTAGCAGTTTGGAAAAGGCAGCCTTAGCGTATCTTGCTTTGCCTGCCCGGTGAATCCGGGTGCCCTTACAGGGTGTTTCACTGTGGCGTACTTTGCGCCTTTGTGGTTGTAAAATCTGGGTCTGACTGGAAACCATGTCCTAGGCGCCCAGCACCCACTTAGGCCCGCTTTCTGTGCCTGGGAGCAAGCGAGCCCATGCCTTTAAGAATGATTTTGCCCCTGGGGTCCAGGACCACCTCCAGGCGCAGCTCATCTTCCAAAAAATTCAAGGGATCGAAAGGCGGAGGGACGTGGCCCTGCTTGCAGAGTACAATGGCCCGGATATAGAACAAAAGATCCTGGCTGAACAACTCAAGAATCAGCTTGAATACAACCTGGAGATGCTGCTTGCTGTCATAGATCAGACCACGCGCAGAGTAATCAATAAGAATGTCTGCTTCGCCAAGAAAAGAAACCTTAATGTCCTGGATATGGTCAAAAGCCATTGGGTATACAAAAAGCTCCGTAAATTCAGGGCTGGGATAGAAGCCATTATTTTTACCCTGAAAAGGGCGTTCGGCCTGGACCGTTGTACCTGGAAGGGTTGGCCGGGATACAAGCAATATGTATGGTCCAGTATAGTAGATTTTAATCTTCAGGTTCTGGCCAGTTCATAACCGGCCTGATGCTGAAGAACTTGACCCCTTAAGGGAGCAGTGCGTCCAAAAATCAAAATCATTACATAAACTTTCATAGAACGTGCTACCAAGCTTAGGCTAAGGGAAAACCATCCTTGAAAGTATAGTTTATAGCAGATCGCACCCCTCACGCAACCGGGTTCCAGGATGGAAACTCTTTAACGATAAACATCTTTTCGTTGCCCCACCTTCACGACCCAAATGGTTAGTTCTTCATCTTGAATGGAATAAATAATACGATATCTCCCCACCCGAACCCGATATCTTTCTTGACCGCTCAATTTTGTACTTCCAGGTTGGCGTGGATCCTTGCCCAAAGATTCAATAGATTGGAGGAGTTTTTTAAAATCTTTATCCGGAATTGCTTTAAAATCTTTCCAAACTGAATTTTTGAAAAATATTTTATATCCGGCCATCTTCTTTGAGTCTCTTTATCATTTGCTCATAGCTGATCAACGGCTCATCATGTCTTTCATCAAATACGGCGAGGTCTTCTGCATCCTCGGCAAGCGCCTCTTTGACAGCTTCATTGATTATTTCTGACATGGACCTCGATGTCTCCAGGGCTTTTATTCGTAAAGCCTGATGGAGCGATGGGTCCAAATATATGGTTGAACGTTTCGATAATCTGGTCATAACTGCACCTCTATATTTTTTTGTTTCTATAACATTATAATGTTGTGGTGTCAAATTAAGAGCAAACAGGCGTCTCAGCGATGAGCGCCTTTTTGCGTGTCCGACTGAATACTTTGCATGAAAAAAATGCACTAAGGCCCTGTTATTGCTGAAAGCTTGTTTTTTTCATGATTCTTTATAAAAGTCTCCCTGGATAGCTACCTGGAAGCGCTAGCCTATCTTGAGTAAAAATTGGGGCTGGCTAGGGGCAAGATCGCCCACCCTAACCCTGGTCCTGGGCAGCTCCCTGCAGCTTCTTGAATCAGTAGTGGAAGGCATGCTTGGTGAGTTGGTTTTGCCGGCAGTACTCTGCTTTGCTCAGGCCGCTGTCCTGCCATTTGCGGATCTGCTAAGCCCAGTACTCTGATGGGTTGGCTTGGGGCTTTGTCTCATGATGGGTGTGCTCGTTCTGCATAAAGGCCTCCTTGGTTTTTGGGAGACCCTAGCAGATCTAGCTGGCGGCGTAAGATGGGCTGGGGTTAATTGGACTGTTACTGACCTTCTGAATCTCTTCCAGCCAGCAGGCTCAGCTTGTCAGTAGCCCTGTATTTGCTGAATCCCAGTCTTTGCGAGTAGCCCAGCCTGTGCAGCCTTGAAGCGCAGTCTGCGATATTCTTGCGGGACAGCTTTTTGCCCAGCTTCTGCTGCAGGGAATCAAGATCTGCATCCTGGCCATTAGAAGAGACCCTCTGGATCTCCCTGGCTACCTGGCCCAGTTTTGTTTTAAAATCCAGTACCGCGTCTCAAAAGTTTAATACCCGTATATGGCAAT
>CAZLUR010000112.1:0-5671 GCA_964562725.1 uncultured Desulfohalobiaceae bacterium
TCGCGTCTTTAACTTTGCGTACTTTGCGTCTCGGCGGTTCAAACTTTCTTGTTTTTTCTGACAGGGTTTGAGCTTTAAGTCACTAATATCTTAAGGCAAACAGAAATGCATGACAAAACAGTTTATATGGAGTTGAAGATATGACATCAATTCGGTGCAAAATGTTTTTGTGGTTCGGGCTGGTCTTGCTGGTCCTGCTTACCGGCTTGACTGTAACAACTTATTATCAGGTTAAAAACACAGTAATACCGCTGACCAAGGACTCCAGCCAGGAGATTGTACTAGCCAGATCAGCAGAGATGGGCAGACTACTGGAGGGATACCTGAATGACATAAGAACCATATCCAGGCGCAACGTGATCAGGAGCGGGGATTTTGATGCCATCAGTGAAGATTTAAGCAAACGCTCCCACATTATGCACAGTGATTATGAAATGCTTTTTTTTGCTGATGCTTTAGGCAACTATATCACCACTACTGGTTCCAAGGGAAATGTCAGGGACCGGGATTATTTCAAGGCAGTCATGAACGAGGACTTGGAGGAGTTTATCAGCAACCCGATAGTATCCAGGGCCTCTGGAGAATATGTTTTTGTGGCAGCCTGTCCTGTATTTGATGATCAGGGCAATAAAATGGGGCTCATGGCGGCCACTGTGCTTTTGGAAACCCTGTCAGGGATTGCAGAGTCAATAAACATCAGCCACCAGGGCTTCGGTTATGTTGTAGATCAGGCCGGGCTCTTGATTGCTCACCCTGATCAAAGCCTGCGTATGAAGCTGAACTTGCTGGAATCTGCAAAATTAGGATTTGTAGGCCTGGAAGCAATTGGCAAGGCAATGTCCGAGGCCAAACCAGGCATATCATCATACCAGCGCCCTGACGGTTCCACTCTGATGGCTGTATTTCATCCCATACCCAATACTCCTGGCTGGAGCCTGGGCATTTCCCTGAATGAACAAAAACTCATGGGCACAGCAGACAGGCTGACCCAGAATATAGTTTACCTTATGCTTGGCGTTATAGTAGCCGTTCTGGTACTGGTCTACTTTATTTCCGGAAGAATTGCTTCGCCGATACTGGCCTTACAGAAAGGGGTGCAGAAAGTCAGCTCAGGCAATCTTGATCACAGTCTTAATTTGCGTACCGGGGATGAAATCCAGCAATTGGCCGAGTCATTTAATAAAATGACCGTGGATCTGCAGGAACATATCAGGATCCTGCAGCAGACTACAGCAGAAAAGGAACGTATTGAAAGCGAGCTGCAGGTGGCGAATCAAATCCAGAGCAGCATGCTGCCCCGTTTGTTTCCCCCCTTTCCGAACATAGACAATCTTGACCTTTATGCCACCATGAAACCGGCCAGGGAAGTGGGTGGGGATTTTTATGATTTTTTTCTCATCGATGACAGGCGGTTGTGTTTTAACATCGGAGACGTATCCGACAAGGGAGTCGGGGCGGCCTTGTTCATGGTCATCACCAGGACCATCCTCAAAAACCAGGCTTTGCAAGGCAACTCTTTGTCTGAGATCTTTTACCAAACCAACAACATGCTTTGTGCAGACAATGCGCAAAACATGTTTGTTACAGTTTTTATGGGCATTTTAGACATAGACACTGGAGAGCTGGAGTATGTTTGCGCAGGTCATAACCCTCCGCTTATCCTGCATAAAGGTCAAGACTTTCAGTACCTAGACCGAACAAAAAGCCTGGTGCTGGGAGCAATGGAGGATTTCAGCTATACTTCATTCAAAACCAGGATTGAACCAGGAGATATGCTATTTCTTTATACTGACGGTGTCACCGAAGCCATGAATGAAATGAATGAACTTTTTGATGAGCAGCGCATGTTTCAGGCTTTGAACAGCCTGAAAGGAAAAGATGCCAGGCAGCTTATCACCGGGGTGCAGGAGGAAATTGAAAAGTTCGTACAGGGAACACCTGCTTCAGACGATGTGACCATGCTGGCCCTGAGTTTACAAAATGTCCAGAAGGTAACAGCTTAGGATATTGAAGACTTAACCCGAATTTACTGCTGTAGTGAATCAAACATTGAAATCTATCATTGATAAACAATAATTTCAACAAGTTGTACATGAGAAATCACAACACGCTATCTGTAATGACCATAAATCAACTTTAATAACCATTAACTTTTTGTTATCATTGAACTTCATTAAAGATAAAAGCAAGCCCGGATTAATATGACCTTCTTTCTGGCCTGAGCCAGAAAGGTTCAAACTTTGGCCCGAATACAAAGCTTTACTCTATTATGGCTCTGAGCAAGGAGAACTTATGAATATTGCTCAAAAAACCAGGATGATCCAGGGTAGATTATCCAATCCCACAAAGGCTTTCCCTATTAAAAGAGCTCAAAACAAGCATGTTTAATATTCAGCATCCTGATAAACCGTCACTGGCTCATATTCCAGGGCAGATAGCTGGCCGTCATGCAAGCAGGCCCTGCGTTTGATGTAGCTGGTGAACAGACTGGAGTCCACGACACTGAGCACTTCTAGGGAGTTATTCTCCTCAATGAACTGTTTCAGCAGGTCATAGCCGTCACGGCCTGAAGCGATATAGTGGTTGGTTGCTATTTGGTAGGTCTGAGTATCTTCAATCAGCCGCCAATTGTCATTTTTGCCAAGCACGGCTACATGGGTCAGGCGTTGGCCCTCTGGCAGTTTTGCATCAAAAGTGTATCTAAGGCGCGCCGGATAGGGGAAGCGCCCGTCTTGTTCCGGGTTGTTCAAGGCTGTGGAAATCACTGTTTCAAATACAGCCTTGAGCTGGGCTCCAGTCAGTTCGAACAGCGCTGTCTTGTTGCCAAAGGGCATGATATCCAGCAAAACCTGGTTCTCACGAAATTCACCAGCAGAAATGGATGACCTGATGCCACCGGCATTAACAAATGCAAAATCCACTTCAATGCCCTGTTTGGTCAACCCTGTGACCATTGCTTCCGCAACCAGGGGAGCCAGTTTGCTGCCATGGCCAGCTTCATCAGTTGGAACCCGTTCATGCTTCAAGGGTTCGGCAATAGTGGCGATGACAGGGCCGTAAGCCTTTTTGACTTTTGTCCCGTATTTTTTATCAATAAAATTCCGATCTTCAGCGTTTTCTGCATCAACAACCATTACTGCGCCTTGACCCAGCTGCGTTTCCCCCGGGGAAAAAAGGTCCTGGCCTTCCAGAGCCAAGAGATGGTTGGCCCCGCTGGATTGGACTACCTGCCCCTGGGCATTAAAAACAACCCGCAGTAATCCGGCCATGGCTGCATTGGAACAGGCCTGGACTACAAGGGTCTTTTGGCCTGCAGATGATTTGACCCAGGTGGGGTAAGGCCCAGCATTGGTCAGGCCCAGCCCTGAAAAATCTCCTAGCACGGTATGGGAGTGCCCTCCCACAATGATATCTATATCCTCCACTGTCCGGGCAATGTGCATGTCTTGTTCATATCCGATATGTGAGAGCATGATGATGCGATTGATCCCTTTTTCCTTAAGCAGGTCCACCATCTTTTGGGCGTTTTGGACTTCAGGCCTGAAAACAAGTCCCTTGCCTGGGTAGGATATCTGGTGCATGTTGCTTAAGGTGATCCCAAAAATACCAACCCCGTGACCATCAATCTCTTGCACAACATAAGGGACCAGGTTGGGTATTCCAGAGAGCACGGAGTCTTCGCCCACAAGCATGTTGGCTGCCAGGACAGGAAAGTTCGCAGCTCTGATGAATTCAGCCAGCTTTACATCCTGAGGGAAATATGCTCCAGGCGACACTGAAGTCACGTTGCCCAGTGCATCGCATTGAATGTCAATGGAGCGCAATCTATCAAACTCGTGGTTGCCTGCCACCATGGCGTCCAATCCCAGGCGGTTCCACATTGCTGCTTCAGGTTCACCCTGGAACAGGGTAAAATAACCTGTGCCTCGAAAGGTGTCCCCTGCATGCAAAAACAGGAATCCTGCATCCTCTTTGTCTGCCTTGCTCCTCCAGGCTGATACCTGGGTATGCAGCCTGGGATAACCGCCGACAGGCATGGGAAGCAATTCCTGCTCAATGGGAAAAAAGCGTTGCACTGGATCCAGATGGGCATGGGTATCATTAACATGGGCAATGTAGAGTACAGACTTGTCTTGACCTGACTCTGAACTGCTGCTCTGCCTTAATGTATTGTCTGACTTTATGCAGCCTGCAAAGGCGAATACCAGGATGGCCAAGACTGTATATAGAACATGCCAGACCCGAAATCTTCCAGAGTGGATTTTGGCTGTTGATTTGCTAATCATATAGGACCTCCCAAGGCCCAAAGCTGAATCCGTGAACAAAGGGCCTGAAAAGAGCAAGCTCTCCTGTGACAAAAAAGAGCTGAATCTATTTCAAATCCTTGCTTGGCACACCCTGGCATATTTGCAGGGAGAAGAACTGTTTTGCCAGGAGTGCCCTTATTTTTAACTGGGCCTGGGATAAGAATCCAGATGGTTATGAATAGCCCCGCCCAGCCAGGCAATGACAGCTCCCAAGTGCCGCATGTTGAGCATGCCTTCCTTGTCCTGCAGGGCTTCTGCAGGTTCAAACCCCAAGCCTATATTCCAGTAGGTGGAACCGGGGATGATCATTTGAGACATCAAAAACATGTGGTTAATCGTATCATAAGCATGGATGGCTCCGCCGCGCCGGACAGCAACCACGGCCGCCCCGATCTTGCCCTGGAACAAAACTCCGTTGGCCTGGGAAACCAGGCCGGAACGATCCAGGACTGCCTTGAGCTCTGCACTGACGTCGGTAAAATAAGTGGGTGAGCCCAGAATCAAGGCATCTGCTTTGATCATTTTTTCCAGGACCTGATTGAACATGTCCGTGTCTACTGAGCAGCGCTGATTTTTATTTTCAAAGCATTTGTAGCAGGCAATGCAGCCGCGGACCTCCTGTCCGCCGACCTGTATCAGTTCCGTATTCCAGCCGGCCTGCTCAATGGGCCTGAGCACCTCCTGCAGCAAAGTATAGGTATTGCCGTTTTTGCGGGGACTGCCGTTTATGGCCAGTGCGAACATAAAACCTCCTTACATTAAGTATGTCCGGCGTCTATCTCTAGCAGATCATGGACCAAAAGCATGCATACAACCTGGCAGAAATCGACCCCGTCCTGGTTGCAATGCTCAACCAAAACCAGAGCCATTATAAAAAAATGATATCAAAATGGCAGTATGTCAACTCAATACTGATGATTTTCAGTTGTTCCATGAAGGTTATCATCGCTTAATTATAACCCTGCTTAACCATGGAAAATGTCCTGCATATGCCCGGGTACCCAGGAAACTGCCTTTTTAATGACGCCCTTTTAAAGACATACCAGTCTATTCTACAGCCTTGTCTTTGTAAATCTGCCCACCAGGTTTTGCCAGAACCCCTTGTTTTTGCCGGAGTCCATCCATTCCAGGCACTTGTCCCGACCCTCTATGATGATGGTATATGCCTTGCGTTTGGCCTTCACCCCTGTTCAGGATCAGCCAGAGAGTATACAGCCCGGGCAAAACATTTAAGTCTAGCCTCGTGGAAACACCTGAACAGGCTGCCCGCACTGCGGGCAAACCACTTGTGCACCCGATAATGGGCCTGTAGTACTGCTGAATCTGCTTCTCCCGCAGGGCCAGGCGGGCAACAAAGGGAATAT
>CAZLUR010000112.1:5681-7836 GCA_964562725.1 uncultured Desulfohalobiaceae bacterium
AATATCGAATCTGGTTTCAATGCTCATTGGGTAGGGGGCCTGGAAAAAGGCCTGTCATGTTGGGTTAGACAGGATGCATGAAATAAAGGCCCAAAGCCTTAAAGCATGGTCTCGATTTTTTATTTCTGGCGTGAGCTGTCTTTGTCTTCTTCTGATGCCTGTCCTTTTTGCCTGCTTCCATATACAAAAACCCCAACCAGAGAGGTGATGGAAACAAAACCAAGCAAGCTGCCCAGTGTTGTATCGGCAAATACTGCAATTATTCCGCTTAAGACAAGGGCACACAAACCAATGGTAAAACCGAGCCAAAGGCCCAGCCGACTGTCCCCACAGGAACTTTTCACCATCCTTTCTTCTTGAGTCCTCCTGTGAAGAGCCTGGTCCTCGGCCATTTTGATGATCCTGTCCGCAGCTCCGGGGAGAATTTCTTCGTATGCCTAAAGTTGTTCCGCCGGGGGTAATGGACCTGAGTACTGTATTGCAGAAAAAAGCGCCTTACGTTTGGCTGGAGTCATTCTCTCAAAATCACGCAAGACCTGATCAGTATCAACTTCTTCCCGGAGGTCCGCGTGCCCGACCTGAGCACCCTCCTGGGAGGAGCTGGATGAAACGCTGTCCTTCTTGGTTTGCGGTTTGGACTCTTCAGGCATGGCTAAGCCTGGTTTCGTTGTGTATCAGCTTCACTGGAAAGGGCTTCCTTTAAGTCCTCGCCAACCTTATCCCAATCAGAACGTACTGCCTCGTGGTCAAGTATATCAGAGTCTGTCCTCAGAAATTTATTGTAAACAGCCACATCATAGCTGCCGGCAAAATCAAAAATCCGGCCCGCTCCAATGGTGAGCCTTTTCAACCTTTTTTTTCTCAACATATCTCCTCCTCGCATAATTTTCCATTATAAGCCTTACGCTTTTCTGAAAAAAGTAACTATGCGGTATTTGACATAGCTTGCTATGGGTTAAAAACGGCTTATTATGGCCAAGTACGGGGGCAGTTTCCTGTCGGGTTTTCAGAAACGTGTAATGATCTCTTTCCCGTTGTCATATTTATATTAAATAATCCATCCAGTATCAATTGTAAACAATATCCTGTTAATGCGGTTCGGTACTCTCTCCTGATTTATAAACATCCTCCGGTCAAACCCTGCAGAATATCCTGCACATCCCCGGGGTCCATGGACACCGCCCAGGACCACTGTCCAAAGCCGCCGTGCTCGTTCACCCCCCGCACCCATTCGTCCAGGAACCTGCGCTTGGTCTGGTCTTTTTGCGTATCCCGGCCCTTGGTCTCCAGGATCAGGTGCCTGCCTCCATCCAGGCGGATGATGAAGTCCGGGCGGTATTTGCGCACCACTCCCCTGTAAACGTACAGTACCTCGAATCCCAGGTGGTCGTTTTTGGCCCAGGCCGAAACCCTGGAATCATTGTCCAGGACAAAGGCCTCGCTGGATTCCCAGGCGCCGTCCAGGACGCAGAAGTTGATGTGGCTCTTCTGGGTGTATACGCAGGGCCTGGAGGTATACCAGGTCATCATGTCCGCGGTGGAGCGGATGGGCCGGTCGCGGTCAAAGACCGGGACCAGGCTGCGGGTGTTCTTGAAGCGGATGGCCTCCCAGATATGGTGCATGACCCTGGTCATGTTCAGGGTGATCATCAGCCTGCGCTTGAGCTCATCCTGGTTGAAGGCTTCCGGTTTGATGACCATTTTGTCTGAGAGTATGAACTGCTCCACGATCCTGACCACCTGGGCCAGGAGAAATTCCTTGCTCCCCTTCCATTCCTTGTGCATCTGATCATACACGTCCCTGGCGGTCTCGAAAATGACCTTCTGTGTTCGATACTCCCCGGCCAGCCCTTCCAGGTCAATGCGCGAAACCTTGGAGAAATCCGGCTTGCCGTCCACTGTGGGAGCCATTTCAGCCAGCCTGGCCGTATATGCGGCATTCAGCTCCAAAGGCTCCACCCGGTCCCAGTCCAGGCTTAATCTCGGATTATACACCCGGTCGATGCGGATGATATTGGGCCAGGTGATTTCGTAGCTGCTTTTTGCCGGATCAGCTTCAATGGCGGTTTTGGGTTTGGGCGGCGGGGGCACCCCGGGGGTGGACTCATGGGGCAGGAAGGTAAAGGGCACCCCGAAGATATTCACGTATTCCGGC
>CAZLUR010000113.1:0-1284 GCA_964562725.1 uncultured Desulfohalobiaceae bacterium
GCCTGCCCACCATACCCTTTACCCCTAACGGCCCAGAAGTCACCGGAGTTGGCTTGGGAGGTGAAGGGAGCAAAGAGCGTTGTCCAGAAGATGCTGCAGCTGAATAAAAACATCCAGGCGGCCTTGAACCGCCTCAAAATCTCTGACAACTTACAAACAAAGGCCTATGCCTGAAGCAGTCAGAATTAGAACAAATTTACCGTGGTCAGGGCCTGGATAAGCATTTACTGTAGCTAAGCAGAGCATATATTCTGCACTTATGTGTTGAATATACAAAAGGAAAATATGATACGGGGAAATCTTCGACGCCTCTTAGAGTAAGATATTTACCCTTTGCACGCCTGGGCCTCTGCAAAGCTTGTTTCCCTTGCCACTTATAAAAGGAAAGACTAATGTTATCCAGCCCATATTACTGCAAATCAGCTTTGGGAGCTTATAAACATAATTGCCCGCAGGAGTAAAGCATGAGCAACTCTTTTGGACCAGAGGGCTCAGGCCCAGGACAGCCCCAATTCAGGCTGGAAAACCTTGATCTGGGCAAGATTTATCGCTTGGGCAGGCTGGGCCTGTATGTGCTGGCCCTGCTGCTGTTATTTCTGGCAATCAGCTGGGGGCACAGCTTTTATACTGACTGGCTCTGGTACCAGAGCCTGGGCCATGAATCTGTACTGCTCAAGATTGTGAGCAGCAAAGTTGCCTTGTTTTTGCTTGGCGCGGCCATATTCGTGATCCTGGCCGGTCCCAACCTTTACCTGGCCCACAAGCATTCAGCCGGGCTGCAACCTGCAAATCCCAATATCCCCCTGAATCTGTACCACTCTGCCCGGAAAGTGATTGGCTGGGCTGCTATGGCCCTTGTGCTTCTGGGCGCTATTGTCCTGGGCTTGATCCCTTCCTCTGAATGGGAGGCGATGCTGAAATTTATGCACCAGGTCCCCTTTGGAAAAGAGGACCCCATCTTGGGCCATGATTTTTCCTTTTACATCTTTAGCGTACCGGTCTTGGAGTTCTTGCGTACCTGGCTTTTAGGGGTGCTGGGAGCAGCAATCGTTTTGGTGGGAGCTGTTTATTTCCTGAGCACCGTGATCAGAGGAGAAATGTTTGCTTTCAGGGGCAGGGTCCTGACCCACCTGGCAATCCTGGCCGCAGGCATTCTGGTCCTGATTGCCTTGGGCCACTGGCTGAGCCGCTACGAGCTCCTGCATTCCGCCTTGGGTACTGTGCATGGCGTAGGATATACTGATGAAAAAATCCTGCTTCCGGGGTACGCCTTCTTGACAATTA
>CAZLUR010000113.1:1294-7820 GCA_964562725.1 uncultured Desulfohalobiaceae bacterium
TGGTCTTCGGGGCCCTAAGAGATAACAAAAAGTTGATAATCTGGCCTTTGGCTGCCTGGCTGATTTTGAATATTCTGGTTTCCATCGCCGCGCCCAGCCTGGTGCAGCGCCTGCTGGTCGAGCCCAGTGAGCTGGCCAAGACCAGGATGCAGGAATTTAACTATCCAGGCGAGGATGGCCCGGTATACACCCATTATCAGGGCTCGGGCGGAGTCAGCCTGGACTCCTACTTCCGCAGGCTGATGTATGCCTGGGAGTTCAAGGATCTCAATATACTGATCTCCGGGGAGATTAATGAGGAGAGCCTGATCCAATACCGCAGGACCGTTCCTGAAAGATTCTCCACCCTGACCCCCTTTTTAAAGAGAGACAGCGAGACCTACAGCGTGGTTGCAGACGGCCGCCTGTTCTGGATCCAGGATGCCTATACCACTGCCCGGCGTTATCCCTATTCCACTCCCTGGGAAAATGAATTTAACTATATCCGCAATAGCGTTAAGGCTGTAGTGGATGCCTATAACGGCTCTATAAGCTACTATGTCTTTGATCAAGAAGACCCTGTCATCCAGACTTATCAATCCATCTTTCCGGATCTTTTCCAGGACAAGACTGAAATGCCGGAATATCTCCAGGATCACGTGCGCTATCCCCAGAATATGTTTACTGTACAGAGCCAGATGCTTTTGCAGTACCATATGCAGGATCCAGTGGTATTTTACAACAAGGAAGACCAATGGTCCGTGCCAGTGCAGTCCTCTTTTGGGGAAGAAAAGGCTTTAAGACCCTACTATATTGTGGCCAGGATGCCTGGGGAAGAAAAAGAGGAATTCCTGCTCATTCAACCCTTCACACCTCAAAACAGACACAATCTAGTAGGTTGGCTGGCAGCCCGTATGGATGGAGAAAATTATGGGGAACTGATACTTTTCAATTTCCCTTCAGGCCGTCACGTGGACGGCCCCAAGCAGGTGGAGGCCAGGATAGACAATGACGCTATAATATCTGAGCAGTTCACCTTATGGGGCCAGGTGGGCTCTGAGGTCTCCAGGGGCATTTTACTGGTCATCCCGGTAGGGGACTCCCTTTTGTATGCTGAGCCTATTTTCCTTAAGCCGGACACTTTGGACTTTCCTGAGCTCAGACGGATCATCCTCTCTGATTCCAGGCAGGTGGTCATGCATCAGACCTTGGATGACTCCATTGACGCCTTGGTGGGTGAGAAGCCTGCAGTGGCCCCTGCCATGGAAACCGATGAACCCGAAAAGGCCCAAGAGCCGGTAAGACCGAAAATCCGTGAGGAGCTGCAGCAGGTCATAGACAGCCTGCAAAAGGCACTGGACCAACTCAAGGAGCTGGCACCGTAGAAGATATGCTGGGGTTCCTCGCCCTTGGTCATCACACCGAAAACCAGGACAGAGAAGTGCTTTCTGCAGTCCACATGCAGGACAACCCCTTACTGGCAATCCCAGGTTTGAGATGCCCTGGGCATATTTTTACTTGAGCCTGGTCCTATGCCCTTGATTACATCCAGAGGCGTCTGACCATGAAGGATGAAACCTTCTGCTTCCCTGCTCACTCCCGGACCAACTGGCACACTCCCCAGGAACAGGCCTGCATGGAGCCCAAACAGTCCTCTACATCCTTGAAGCCGTTTTTCTTCAGGATAGAGGCAGCAATAATGGCCCGCATCCCGCTTCCGCAAAAGGCGGTCACAGGCCGGCTGGGCCCGATCTCCTCCAGACGCTTAGGCAGCTCGCCCAAAAAGATGTGCTGGGCATTGGGCAGATGGCCGGCCTCGAACTCTTTGCGCGTGCGAACGTCCAGGATGGTAAAGCTCTGCTCCTCCCGGATGCGCCTTTGGATCTCGCCGGCATACACTGCTGGAATGGTCTCGTAATACTTGCCCCGGATCTCCCATTCGTGCAGCCCCTGCTCCAGGAAACCGGCAATCCGGTCGTACCCGATGCGGGTCAGGAACCTAAGGGCTGGGTCCAAGTCGTGATAGGACTCCACGATCAGCCCCAGATCAGAATCATAGGGCAAAAACCAGCCTGCGTAAGCCGGGAGCATATCCAGGGGAATAGCCAGGCTGCCCGGAATGTAGGCGCCTGCAAAGGCCTCAGGACTTCTGGTGTCCACAGCCAGCATTCCATCCAGCATGGCTTCCTCAAATTGATCCGCGTGCAGGGGTTTAGGCGGATACAGAGGTTCCACCTGCGGAGCGCCGTACTGGTTGTACTCCTCCATGCGGGAAAAGTACGGGGGCTTGCTGTGCTCCTCGCGGACCTTGTTCTGGATGAATGTATTTCTGCTTTTATGCTGCAGGGCCGAATTGTTGCACCGCTCAAAGCCCAGGGTGGAAAATTCCCGGTCAGCCATGCCATCCCCGCAGACCGAGCCGGCCCCATGGGCCGGATAAATAAGCACCTGATCCCCCAGGGGCAAAATCTTTTCGAATATGCTGCTGTAAAGCAGCCCAGCTGTTTCTTCCAACCTGTCAGGGAAAAAGTCCGTCCTGCCCACATCCCCGATGAACAGGGCGTCCCCGGTGAACACCCCCAGGGGATCCGGGCCTGATGCAGTGTCATAGAGTACCAGGGAAATGCTTTCAAAGGTATGTCCAGGTGTCTCCAGGACCTTCAAGCGCACGCTGCCGAACTCGAACATCTGCCCTTCTGCTACAGGATTTCCATAGCCAAATGCCAGAGCGCTGCCGTGATATATTTCCGCCCCGGTCATCCGGGCCAGCTCCAGGGAGCCGATCACGAAATCCTCGTTGCGGTGGGTTTCGAATATGTATTTGATCTGAGCCCCGTTTTGGTAGGCAATGTCCAGATAAACACGGCAGTCCCGCCTGGGATCGATAACAGCGGCATATCCGCCGTCCACCAGGATATAGGAAAGATGGGCCAGCCCTTGGGATTTGATCTTTTCCAGAAACATTTCCTGTTCCCCTTTTTGGTTTCAGCCAGAATCATACACCACAAGCAATCAAGCATTGCCTGTCCACATTTGCTACGCCCATTGGCAGTCCTGCGGCAAAACATGCCATTGTTCTGGCGGCGACAGGGCCTGCAGATGCCTGGATGGATACCGGCTGTTTTTTATGGTCTTGGAAAAAAGAAAGCGCTGCATGGCTGTGTCGCTAGAATGGAGCTTATCCAGAAGCTCCAGGGCAGAAAGACAATAGTCGCCCCAAAAGTCTTTCTGGACAAGCACCTGGGCACTGCTTGCTCGCTCGTGTATCATGCCCCTTAAGAGGTCAAATTGTCAGGCCCTTGCTACATAGTTGCACGGCAGCTTATATTCTGCAAGGGCTGCCGCAGCAGGGCTTGATCGCATCCAGCCAGCATCGCATCAGCAGGTATCTTCAACATGGGCCAACATTCAAGCAAAGGCTTGCAGTCGACTGGCAGTCGCCCTTTTTTGCAGAAAATATTCCTCTAGATCCAGTATGTCATACATAGCAAAAGCAGCAAGGAGTTGTGAAGCATGGATATTCAAAACAACACCAAGCGTGCAGCGGTTTTCCTGGACCGGGACGGCACCATTATCGAGGACCAGGGGCACCTCTCCCTGCCATCCCAGGTTTCGTTCTTTGCAGACACCGTTCCAGCACTGCGCCGTATGAATGAACACTTCGAGCTTTTTCTGGTTACGAATCAGTCTGGTGTGGCCAGGGGCTTCTTGACGCTCCAGGATGTGGAGCGCGTCAATGCGCATGTGCTGTCCTACCTGGCAGGGTTCGGCATTAAAATCTCAGCTACCTACGTCTGCCCCCATGATCCTGCAGACGGTTGCGAATGCATCAAGCCCAAACCGTATTTTATCTGCAAAGCGGCAAAAGAGCACGGGATCGATATTTCCAGCTCATTTGCTATCGGGGACCACCCCCATGATGTGCAGTTTGCTGAAAATGCAGGCGCACGTGGCATTTATGTATTAACCGGCCACGGAACCAAGCACAGGCAGGAGCTTGAGACAAGGACTCTAATCGCCGCCGGGATAGAGGAAGCAACTGATATCATCTGCGGGGCTGCAACAGGAAATATACAGTTCAAGGCAGGAGATATGAATCCCCTCTGAATGCTTACGCGTAGTCGCGTCCTTCCAGGGCCTGGAAGCGCCTCATGAATCTGCGATCTATCCAGTCCTTGATCCAGAAAGCCGGCCGGCCCCCAAAGGTCAATCTGCCCTTGTTCAAGATGCCAGTGCCATCTCCGAGGTTGTAGATCAAAAGATAATTCGCGTCAGGCTGAAATGCCTGCAGTGGACCTCCGTTCAGGCTGGACTGCAGGTTGTTGTACAGGATGGGATTCTCCCGTACGGCATAGACCCCCACCTTGTCCAAGGACTGCTTCGCAAAGAAAATGCAGTCCCCACCGCCGAAAATCTGGGGATAATCAGGATGCTGCAGGTACTCGTTGACCCAAAGCCCCTGATCAGGACCTGTGCGCAACCCTGAATCCGCAAACAGGGAGGAGGGTTTGACCCCTAGGGCCACAAGGTTCATATCACTCGCAAACCTTTGACCGTTTTCCAGCTCCACTTGGTCTTGGCTTACCCGGCGCACATACCCCTGCTCCAGGATCTCTACCCCCCGTCTGCTCAAGCTTTTTTCGGCCAGCTTCCTGACCGGCTCCTTGAGCTTGGGCAGAAACTTTCTGCCTGCAAAAACCGTGATCACTGCGTGATAGCCTCCGGCCTCCCGCACCAGGCGCTCCAGATTACCAGCTATCTCCAGGGCGGCTGGTCCGCCTCCGAGCACGCTCAACCGGGTCTTGCACTTGGCTAGAAGCTGCAAGGCCTTTTGCTGGGCCTGCTGCAAAGAGACTATTGGCTTGACCGAGAAGCACACGGCTTGATCCTGGCCTTTGACTGATGGCACAGAGCTGCCCACGTTGCAGGACAAAACATCATACCCCAGCTCCTGTCCAGTATCCAGGCGAACCTTTCTTTCCCGGGGCAAAATGGCCACAGCCCTGGCAGCAAAGAACCTGGCCCCCTGCTTTTCCGCAACCTGCCTGGTGGCAAAGCGGATCTGCTCTGGGGCATACAGTTTGCTGAGCATTCCCGGCCCCATCCCTGAGTAGTAGTGGTGCTCTTCCGGCTGCACCACTGTGACCGCATGCCCCTGGCTGCGCAGGGTGGCAATATTGGCCAGGGTGGTCATGTGGGCATGCCCTCCGCCCAGCAAGAGCAGCTTTTTGCCCATAGTCTTTTCACCTTCCTGGTACCAAGGGTTTGCAATTCAATACTTTTTCAATATGTTATTTACGATCATGCCATATCATGAGAGCTCCGTATATACAGAATTGAGATCCTAAAAAGACTTCATCAAAAATTAGGTATATCTAATTTTTTGGACCAAATTCAACCTCTCGCCTCTGCAAGCCTATGAAACTAACTGCTGCCCTGAAAAATCGCATCCAGATGCTGGAGCGCCAACTGAAGGAGGTCAGATCAGGAGCGCAGAAGGAGGATCAAGAGCAGCAAACAGCCATGGATAAAGCCTGGAGCGCATCAGCCTCTCCGGACTTGTGGAGCTGGAAGGCTCCTACCCCAAGGATTACCAGGATCAAGAAGAAAGCTCCCTGGATGTGGCCACTGCTGAGCAGGAAGGAAACGCGGATCTGCAAGAACTTGTCTCCATCCATGTGCTCTTGGTATCCGTTCAGGGTGTTGCAACAGTGTGGATATAACCCCTCATTGCGAGGCCTGTCCCGAGCACAGTGAAGGGAACTCGATGAAGCAATCTCTAGAAAAACACCTAAATAAAGTGGATATCAGTACCACCCCTGAATGCTTACCTCCTGTTGCGTATACGAATTCCCGGTACTTGCGGACAATCTCCTTGGGACTATGCTCGTTCCATTCTTTCAGGCCAAAGTCCACACTCAAGAGAGCGTCCTGGTTCCCTCTTTGCATGCAGAACCTGCGTATCAAGAAGAAGATGCATCAGCCTCTCCAAACAGGGCCTGGATTTCCTCTTCGCCCATTTGATCGAAGTCCTGCGGTACTTCGATCTGGCCTGCTAAAAATCTCAGGCTTTTTGCCTGCTTCGGTTCCGGCGCATTATAGCAGGTCACCCGGCAATTGGCTTGCCCGCTTTGGCAATAACAAAGAGCTTTCCTGCCTATACCTGCTTCAGGAGCATAGATTGGTCTTGGCCTCGTGGATATTTCAAGTTGGTATGCATAGCTCTGCCTCCAGGAATATGGACTTAGTTTATTAAGTTTAGTTTATACATTGACACCCGTCACCCACTGAAATCTCCTCGAATTAAGCTAACTGCTAACTGGGCTTGATACAAGTCTGGATATTCCTCCTTCCAGGCTATTCCATTCAAGGTGTCACGCAAAGGATAGACTTGCAGAAAAATGGCGAAAACCTTATCTTATAGATGCATGGTGTACAACCGGACATTGGAGGGCAAAAGCCATGCTGGAGCTTTTAAAATGGGTGCAAGGAGAGGCTTATGCATCTCCCTGCGATACCAACCAAAATATGTAAGGAGGAGGATATG
>CAZLUR010000114.1:0-7786 GCA_964562725.1 uncultured Desulfohalobiaceae bacterium
GGGACAACTATTTGCAAGAGGAAAAACAAAAGGGGTAAGCAGCCATGATAGATGCTAAACTCATCCCAGAGGGTGTTCAGCGCTGTTCCTTTCCCAGGTTCCTGGCCTGGATCGTTTTCTTGGGGATCATCCTGCTGATAGGTGTCTTGGGCGCTGCCCTGGTCTGGGGATTCGGGCTTGGGGTCACCAATTTGGACAATTACTTCAATTTTGCCCTGTGGATCGTTTTCGATCTGGCTGTGATTGCCCTTGGTGCGGGAGCTTTTTTCAGCGGGTTCCTGCTCTATATTCTGAAGATAAATAAGTTGAAGAATATTATAAACCTTTGCGTGATCGTGGGTTTTTTATGTTATTCCGGGGCCATGATCATTCTGGCCTTGGAAATCGGGCAGCCATTAAGGGCCTGGTTCGGGTACTGGCACGCTAATGTGCATTCCATGCTCACCGAGGTCATTTTCTGCATCAGTTGCTACCTGATTGTGCTCATTATTGAATTTATTCCCATCATCCTGGAAAACCGGCAATTGAAAAAAATCAGGTTTCTGCACCATTTGGCCCACAATATGCATATTTTCATGCCGTTGTTTGCCGGGGTAGGTACTTTTTTGTCTTTTTTCCATCAAGGGTCCCTGGGCGGCATGTATGGGGTGCTCTTTACCAGGCCCTTTGCCTTTAGAGAAGGCTTTTTTATCTGGCCCTGGACTTTTTTCTTGTTCATTTTATCTGCCATAGCTTCAGGCCCGGTTTTTATGCTGCTTATAACCGGTCTGGTGGAAAGACTGACCGCCAAGAAACTAGTGGACTTTTCAGTTAAGACCTTGATGGCTAAAATTTCTGGATTACTGCTAAGTATTTACTTGTTTTTCAAATTCTTGGATACCTGGAGCTGGGCCGCTGAAACCTTGCCCAAAATGGGCCTGACCTTTGATCAGATGTACCACGCTCCATACGGGAAATGGCTAATCTGGCTTGAACTAGGCATCTGCGGAGTCTTGCCCGCTTTACTGCTGCTGGTGCCAGCGCTGCGCAATAGGGCGCCTTTACTCTATTTGGGCGCGTTTTTGACCTGTGCCGGGGTTGTGGTTAATCGCTTTGTATTCACTATTCAGACCCTGGCTATGCCTGTTATGCCTTTTGATCAGTGGTTTACCTACTTTCCGCATTGGACCGAGATCGTGACCTGCGGCATGGCCTTAGCCTACGGCGCAATTGTGGTTAGCTTGGCCTATCGCTATCTCCCAGTCTTTCCCCAGGAAAAGAGGTTAAACTACTAGACAGGCAAGCTGAAATAATATTCAATGGGGTTGGCGCTGGTAGGCCAACCCTTTTTTTTGAAGGACAGCAAATGCTTAGCTCTCAGTATCTGGAAAAATACGCTGACATATTACTCTGGGGAATCCAAACTGCTAGAAAAACAAGCTACCTGGCCGGCGAAATTGTACTTTTGCGCTATGATTTGGCCGCCAGAGAACTTGTGCAAATCCTGTTTGAAAAGGTGTTATCTAAAGGGATGCATCCAGTGCAGCGCATCAACCCCTTCCCAGCCATGGAGCACTCCTTTTTTGAAATTTCAGACGCCAACCAGCTGAACTTCATTGCTCCAGGCGAAAAGGAGCTGAGCCAGGGCCTGAACGGACTCATATCTTTGCTGGCCCCAGAGTCTTTAACCCACCTGCAGGATATAAATCCGGAAAATATAGGCCAGGCTATGTTGGCCAGGAAGCAGCTCAGAGACATCCTGGAAGAGCGTGAGAACCAGGGCCATTTCGGTTGGACTCTGGGCCTGCTGACTACAGATGAATTGGCCCGTAATTCAGGGTTGAGCCGGGAAGAGTATACAGCCCAAATCGTCAAGGCCTGCTATTTGGATCATTGCAAGCCAATAGATAAATGGCAAGAGATCCTAAAGGCAGCCCAAGAGATCAAAAATTATCTGAACAGTCTGGATATTGAGCTTTTGCATCTGGAATCCGACAATTGTGATCTCTGGATCACTCCAGGTCAGGACAGGCAATGGGTGGGGGTCTCAGGGCACAACATCCCCAGCTTTGAGATCTTTACTTCTCCGGATTGGCGCGGAACTGAAGGAATTTTTTATATGGATCAACCCTCCTTTCGCAGCGGAAATTTGGTCCAAGATCTGCGACTGGAATTTAAGAAAGGAGAACTCACAGATATTCAGGCAGGAGCAGGAGAGGAGTTTGTGCAAAAACAGATCAGGATTGACAGCAATGCAAATAAGATTGGGGAGTTCTCTTTGACCGACAAACGCTTTTCCCGCATTGACAAATTCATGGCGCACACCCTGTATGATGAGAATTTTGGAGGCGCTCACGGCAACTGCCATATAGCCTTGGGCGCCTCCTATGCTGAAGCATATGCCTGTGGGGCCAAAAACTTAACTCCGGCACTCAGGGAAGAGCTGGGCTTCAATGATTCAGCCTTGCACTGGGACCTGGTGAATATAGAGCCCAAACAGGTTACTGCCAGACTACGTGCAGGGTCTGATAAGATAATTTATAAAGATGGCTGTTTTGTGCTCTAAATAGCCAAAGCATCAAAAAGTTTCTGGTTTATAAGTCCAGGCCTGTATTGAGCTTGGCTGAATAAGTTATCAGCTGCTGAAAATTGAATAAGGCTTCCTTGCTATTATGCACGAGCTTTCCATTGCCCAGAACCTGCTGTCCATAGTGGAACAAGAGATGGCCAAGAATCGGGTCAACCGGCTGGATGAGGTTAAGGTCCAGGTAGGAGAGCTGACTTCAGTGGTGCCCAAGGCTTTGGAGTTCGCTTTCCAGGCCTTGATCCAGGACACTGTATTCTCTGAAGCCAAATTGGTGCTGGAGACGGTTCCGGTCAAGCTTTGCTGCACCCAGTGCGGCACAACTTACCAGCCTAAATCTGGACAGGGATCTTGGCTGGAATGGAGCTGCCCAGAATGTGGTCAAAGCCAGGGCCAGAACATCATCCAGGGCAGAGAACTGCAGATAGAACATATCTGGGCAGAATAGGAGCGCTAAAAATGCAAATTCCAGTAGTGCGCAAGATATTGGAGACCAATGAACAAGCCGCCCAGGAGCTGCAAGATGTTTTTCAGGAGCAGGGGGTATTGGTCCTGAATCTGATCAGTTCTCCCGGGGCAGGCAAGACCACCCTTTTGGTGCGCACCCTGTGCGCACTGCAATCAGAGTACAACATGGCAGTAATCGAGGGCGATCTGCAAACCAGCATTGATGCGCAAAAGATCGCTGAAACAGGGGTCAAGGTGCTGCAGATTAATACTCAGGGGGCCTGCCACCTGGATGGCTCCATGATCCAGGAGGCCTTGAAGCAAATGGATCTAAAGGGAATGCATATTTTATTCATCGAAAACGTGGGCAATCTGGTCTGTCCAGCCGAGTTCAAGTTGGGAGAGGATCACAAGATCGCTTTACTAAGCATCCCAGAAGGAGATGACAAGCCTGAGAAATATCCTGTACTATTTGCTGAATCCAGCTTGATGCTCCTGAACAAGATCGATCTATTGCCCTATATGCAGTTCAACATTGACAAAGCCTGTAATGCGGCCCGGGCCGTGAACCAATCTCTGGACACAATTCAGGTTTCCGCCCAGACCGGCCAAGGAATGCAGCAATGGTACGACTGGTTGCGGGATAAAGTACAGCAAAAAAGACTGAATTAAGCCCAGGCATAGCTGCTGAGTCAGCTAAAGTACTTGCCAGACATGCTGCAGTGGCAAGCCTTGCTCCTGAGATTGCTCCAGCAGGGTTTTATGTCCCATTACAGCTATCAGCCCCTGCTCCTGTAGTGCGCCCAGCCAATGACCGAACTCCTGGAAGTGCTGGCGATCAGTGCCCAGGACTTCCTGCCGTAGCTTATGCCTTGCTGCGTGAGTTTCGCCGATCAAATAACGCAGTAAAGAAATAAATCCCTTGGCATCTGGCAACCTGTAGCGGTCCAGTTCTCCTATGGCCCCAACCACAGCCTTGTCTATCTCTTGCTGAGAGAAATGCGTATTGGACAAGAATTCTCCACAACGGTCAAAGACCTGCAGAGTTTGCAGAATATGGGGATCTCGGTAGGAGACAAGAGTCAGGACTCCGGACAGTCGATCCAGCATGCTGAATGCACCATAGGCTCCACCTTGCACCCTGAGTTTATCCCAGAGCCAGCTGGCTCGCAGGTACTTGTTTACCACCAGACTGGAACCGTGCAAAGTGTAGCCCTGCCTGAAAAGGTCCAGGGATTTGCCTACATAATTGACCTGGGCCGGTATGCCCAGACCCTCAAACTCCAGGGAGCAGTCAGTGCTCCAGATGGCGCTGCGCGGTTCTGAAGCAGGCAGGGTATATATAAAATCCTGTACAGCAGCCTGCAATTTATTCCAGTTTTCAGCGTCCAGGGTGACATTAAAGACCATGTTCCTGGAATTAATCATTGTCTGATGCACATTTTTCAAAATCAACTGGACCTGTTGCCAGTTAGTTTCCACCTCCTGCAGCAAATAGCGTAAAAAAAGCAGATAGCTTATTCCGCCCATATGTTCTTGGGCCCAATCAGCCAGATTGTACCTGGCCCTGAGCCTGCTGTTGATCATCTGGTGTCCGGCTGGAATCAGTCTTTGTTCCATCCCGGACTTTTCTTCCAGTACCAGCTGTCTGAATCTGTCTTGATCAGAGAAGTTGGGTCTGGTTAGGACCTCATCTAGGATGTCCAGCAGGCTGTTTACCTGGCCCGGCAGGCACTTGCCCCTGAAAAACAACCAGCAGGCCACCCCTGAGTTGTCATGCAGGCAGGATGTGAAGCTCTCGGTGTGGATGCCTCCAGTCTCGGCCTGGATGCGCTGAGATAGACGAACATAGTCATGCAGCTCAGTGTCCATCTCTAATAGCGCCCTGCTCCATAAAGGCACATAGCCTAAGTATTGCTGGTCCAACTTGCCAAGGTCCAGGCCTAGATCAAAATAGAAAATATCATTGGTAGGCAGGTCATGAAAGAGCATTGGTGCCGGGCTGTCCTGGATAAGCTGCATGGGTATCTCTTTTTCTCCCCGGGGTAAATCATGCCTGTTCAGACTGGGGATTTTGGCCAGGTCTTCAGCTCTGTCCGGTGTCTCTTGTTTTTGCAGGATCTTTTTATTCCAGGTTGCAAGCTCCTGCATAGCCTGTCTGCTCAGCTGCAGTTGTATTTGTTTTAGCCTGTCCTGCTCTTTTTGCTGCATCCTTTTGTTCAGCTCCAGATCAGGCCTTAGAATGACCTTGCTGTAATGGGGATTGTTCAAAAGGTAATCCTGGACCAGGTGTTCAAAGATTTGATCTCCAGCCTGGATATTGTTTTTGAGTTGTGCCAAGGGCTCTTCAAAGCAAAGCAGCAGGGTGGGATCTGCGTCATAGAGCCAGGTGGCCAGGCTCCTGAGCATGACAATCAATCCTCTGGGCATGGAGCCTGTATTGTTTTCCCGCAGGGCAAACTCCACACTGTTCAATGCCGCACGCACGCTTTCAGGATCAAAACCTTGGTTGGCGAGCTCCTGCAGGGTAGCATTGATCAGTTGTTCTACTGCTTGCAAATTTTGCTCTTGAACCCCTTTTAAGCCAACTGAAATAAACATCTGGCGCAGATCGCTCTCCAGGCCAGCGCCTGCCAGATCTTCGCCCAGACCTGAGTCCAAAAGGGTTTTGCGTAAGGGGGAAGCAGGCATACCCAGCAGGAGGTAATCCAATACTTGCCAGGCCAGATTGAGCTGCACATTACTGCCTATATCCAAAAGCCAGTTCAAGGTGATCATGGCCTTGGCCTGACTGCCTTCTTCAGCAGCGTAAACCTTTTCAAACACTCTGGGATGTTGAAACCTGGGCTGCAGGGGCACTAAAGACTGTACATCCCGGGCAGAGAATTGTTCTAGATAGGGAATTAGCATTTCCAGACGTTTTTGAGGAGGATCATCACCATAAAAGAAAATCTTGGCATTAGAAGGGTGATAATAATCCCGGTGGAACTGATGAAAGTCTTCATAGCTAAGGCTTGGAATTTGTTCTGGGTCTCCTCCAGAGTCCAGGCCGTAAGGAGTATCCGGGAATAAAGATTGCTGGGAATATTCATGCAGTAGTCCATCTGGAGAGGAGTAAGCGCCTTTCATCTCGTTATAGACCACTCCTTGCAGGGCCAAAGGCGAATCTTCATCCTGCAGGGCATAATGCCAGCCTTCCTGGGCAAAGATTTCCGGGTCCAGCCTGGGAAAGAATACAGAATCCAGGTAGACATCAACCAGATTGTAGAAGTCCTGCAGGTTCTGGCTGGCCACTGGATAACAGGTCTTGTCCGGAAAAGTCAGGGCGTTTAGAAAAGTCTGCAGAGATCCTTTGAGCAGTTCTATAAAGGGTTCTTTGACCGGGTACTTTTTTGACCCGCACAGCACGCAATGCTCAAGTATATGGGCAACTCCGGTGGAGTCCTTGGGTGGTGTACGAAAGGTGATCCCGAATACCTTGTTTTCATCGCTATTTTCCAGAGACAGAATCTGGGCGTTGTTCTTTTTGAAGCGAAAGAGCCTGACATAAGACTGGACTTCAGCAACGTATTTACTCCAAACCAGCTCAAATTCTTTAAATTCTTGCATTCACCCCTCCTGGGCCACTATTTCTTTATCTCTCATGGCTAGGCAAACTAATCAAACTCCAATATAGCGCTCAATTCACTGCCATCCCGAATCTTTTGCTGTTGACCGGACTTGTTTATTAATTGCACCCTGCCTTTACAAACCACGCCTTGTCCAAACAAAAAATCTCCATTCACATGTAAGGAGTCGCAATTTAGTAAGCTTGGCGGGCCGTAAGGGAATCTGGCCTCGAACTGGTCCACCTTTTTATAGAACTCTGGATCCAAATCGATAGTTATCTGGGGCAGATTCCGCTCAGGGTTTAGTGCCAGCTGGTATTCTGTGCTCAGTTCATAACAATCTGAGCGCACCGCTAGCAGATCACTGGTCTTTTTTACAGGGGCGAATCTGTCTCTATCCACCAGCATGGCTTCACTGCCGGCAAACTCTGATATGGCAGCTCCCATGGCGGTCTCCAGCTGATAAACCAAGGGAGAGTTGTCATCCCTGGGATCCAGTGTTTTAGGGTTTACTATCAAAGGCAGTTTGGGCAGGCCCTGGGTCTGAACATACTCCTTAAACATCTGCAGGTCCAACCAGATATTATTTGTATTGAAATAACCGTATTTTTGCACATCCTGAAATGCCTGCAGGTCAGATTCAGGGCACTGGGCTATCTCCCGCAGGACCAGTCGCCCGTCTGGCAGGGTCGCCAAGTGTCCGCCTTTTTTATCGGACTGGGTTCGTTGGGCCACCTCCATTAGAAAGGTTAGGCCATTATGTATGATATATCCCAAAATGCCTGGCTGTATTATTGCACCCAGATTGTCTGCGTTAGAAATAAAGGCATAACGCTTGCCTTGTTGCAAAAGCAGATCCAGGACCCCAGATGTGAGAAGTGCCGCATAAATATCCCCATGTCCCGGAGGGTTCCATTCCAGTTCCGGGTTTTGAGGACAATTAGCTGGCTGCAAAGACTTGGCATCTACCTTGGGGTACATGTTTTGCACAAAGCATAACGGCTGCTCAGGATCTGGAATTTGTTTGCTCTGCAGATAATCCAGAGTATCTTGATGGGTATTGAAACTGTTCATTAAGGCCAGGGCACCGGCAGGGCTTAATTTGCCAGCTGCCTTTGCCTGCTCGAGGATAAGATCCAGGAAAGTTTGTCCAGACTTAACCTCCAGC
>CAZLUR010000115.1:0-7734 GCA_964562725.1 uncultured Desulfohalobiaceae bacterium
CCTGTACCTGGAGGCGGTGATTATCCTGTTCATGTTCATTGCCGGCACAAACTTTGCGCTGCATTTCAGGTTGCTGGGAGCCGAGATCAAGCCTTATCGGCAGAATACAGAATTCAAGGTGTTTGCTTTGCTGGTAGTGTGCAGTGTGGCTTTGGTCTCCCTGAGTATCTGGGGGCCTGTTTATAGTAGTTTGGGCAATGCTTTGCGCTATAGTAGCTTCCAGGTACTGTCTCTGATCACCAGTACCGGCTTTAGCACCGCAAACTATGACCTTTGGCCTGGATTGGCCCAAATAGTGCTTTTTTTGTGCATGTTCATGGGGGGCTGCGCCGGTTCCACTGCAGGGGGCATAAAGTGCATGCGGCTGATACTTTTGTTCAAGCACGGTATGCGTGAACTAAGAAGGCTGATACATCCCAGGGCGGTGCTGCCTTTGAAGATGGGGGGCAGGCTGGTACCTGAAGAGGTTTTACAGGGTATATGGGGCTATTTCATCTTGTATCTGGGTCTGGCCTGTGTCTCTGCTCTGTTATTATCCGCCTTGGGTCTGGACATGTTGTCTGCTTTTGCTGCAGTGATCGCCTGCATCAGCAATATTGGCCCTGGATTTGCAAAAGTGGGACCCGCCCAGAATTATGCCCAAATTCCCTTGTTGGGCAAGTGGGTGCTGA
Organism: uncultured Desulfohalobiaceae bacterium; assembly: GCA_964562725.1. Taxonomy (GTDB): domain Bacteria; phylum Desulfobacterota; class Desulfovibrionia; order Desulfovibrionales; family Desulfothermaceae; genus CAZBUB01. The sequence continues at coordinate 672 of CAZLUR010000115.1, forward strand.
GTTTTTGCATGCTCTTGGGCAGACTGGAGATCTATACCGTGATGATCCTGCTGCATCCCCAGTTTTGGAAAAAATGATTTGCAAAGTGCTGCCCTCAGGCCTGGAGCTGCTGAACTTCTTCTTCGCTCTCCAGGATATTGAAAAAATCAATCAGCTTGACCAGGCTCAGGGTTTTTCTGACCTGGGGCGAGGGGCTGAGCAGATAAAATGAGCAGTCCTGTTCTTTTTGCTTATTGTTTAGATTTACCAGGAATCCGATGCCTGAACTGTCCAAAAACATGACCTGGGCTAGGTCCATCACCATTATAGGACAATTCATGTCCTGCAGGTGCTGCTCTGTTTCTTGTTTTAACTGATCTACCACTTCTAAAGTAAGTTCCCCGGAAAAGCGCAAAATACAAAGCTTTTCCTTTTGTTCTATGTGCAAATGTTCCATTTATAACTCCTTGATGATTTTTTGCAGGATCAAGATATTGTTTTGCTTGCAATGCCTGTAAGTGAAGCTGTCAATCAGCCTGGAGATCAAGAATAGGCCACGGCCTGATTCATTCTCAGGGGAGGCATTGGCGATTCTGTCTGCTGGTGCCTGAAAGGGAATGCCATGGTCTATTAGCACAAAGCGCAGAAAACGTCTTGGATCAAGCTGCAGTCTAAGGTTTATTCTGCCCTTGTATTTGCCTTGGTAAGCGTGCAGCACTATATTGGAAAGGGCTTCAGTCAAGACCAGTTTGATTTCATAGAGCATCTGCTGGTCAGCTAAATGGAACTGAACCAATGCGAGTACCTCATGAATCAATTTCCGGCTGGAGCAGAGATTAGATTGAATTGTATATTTTCTTTGGATCAATGTGCAGCCTTTTTGATCTGTGGCCAGGCAGCGCCGGCAGGAGTGCCAATCTGACCTAAGCATGCTTTCAAAAATCGTCGCTGTCCAGGATAATGGTTAGCGGCCCCCAATTGCAATAGGTCAGGTCCATTTCTGCACCAAACATGCCCTGTTCCACTCTTGCCGGGAGTCTTTTCAAGAGGTCTGCGTAAAGCTGGCCATACAGGTTGCGCGCTGTATCCGGATCCGCTGCCCTGGCAAAAGAAGGCCTGCGCCCTTTTCTGCAGTCAGCAAACAATGTGAATTGGGATATGAGCAGGATCTTGCCTTGGACCTGATGCAGATCCAGGTTGGATCTGCCTTGATGATCAGGAAATATCCTTAAGCTGATAATTTTGTCCACAGTCCTGGACCAGGCCTGAGACAGGGGCAGTTGAGTATGGTCATTGGCCCCAAAGCCTGCCAGGATCAGCAAACCCAGATCAATTTCTGCCAGTTTTTTCTGCTCTGTCTCCACCCTGGCCTGTTTGACTCTTTGTAATACCAGCCGCATGTTCAATCTTCCAGATAAACGGCCCGGGAGCTGTCTTTTTCTGAGACACTGACCCAGCGCAACATAATATCCTTGTTCTGGATGCGGTTCTGCAATTGCTGGTAGATATGGCAGGCCAGATTTTCTGAAGAAGGATTACGCTCCCTGAAGTAAGGCAGATCATTTAAGTGTTTGTGATCCAGTTCTTGAAGTATGGAGTTTAGCTCAGATTTTAATTCTTTGAAATCGATTAAGATTTCTGTTTCAGGATGCAGTTGATAGCCCTGGACCTCGATCTGTACTGCAAAGTTGTGGCCATGCAATTCTTCGCACAGGCCCTGGTAATGGCGAAGTTGATGGGATGAGCTGAATCCGGAACTGACCTGTAGCCTGTATACCTTTCTTTTCTCCGACATTAATTCTCCATGGGCAGCGTTCTTTGCTTGTTACGAAACAATCAATTATTGCGTAAGAGTTTTTTATAGTATTGGTAAAGTTACTACCGGGCTGGAAGCCGGGCAGCAAACAGCAAGCGCCTTAAGGTTTGTCCTAGAATAATTGGCCTCTATATCTATTGGGTCTGCTCAGGCTTAGGGCTTGAATTAGAGGGTGCTGTGGACTTCCAATGTTCAATTTCCTTCCATAGTTCAGGGTCGCGGCGAATACAATAATTGGCTCCCAGTTGGATCCGGCATAGTGCGTGCTCCAAGTGCAGTACAATATGTACCGGGATGGGACCTGGGAAACGCTGTAGAATGGACTTCAGCTCCTGCAGGCCTGTTTCTTGCAAAAACGAGGCGGCCACCTCCAGCTGGCAGGGCTGATCAGTGTCTGTTTGGGCTTGATCCAAAAGCTGGATATCCTCAGCCACCAATTTAAGTTGGCCTGATACAGAATCTTCATTTTGCCCGGGGCCTGGATTATTGATCTTGGCCCTGCAAAGCAGAGGTTGGTCCAGCTCCAGCTGGGCTTTGACCCGGCCATACATTTCAGGGAACAATACAAGCTCAGCAGTACCAGTCAGATCCTCGACTTGGCAAAAGGCCATTTTTTGTCCCTTGCGGGTATTGATCTCCTTGTGTGCGGTGACTAAAAGGGCCACTAATACTTTTGCCTCAGTGCAAGTCTCCTGGCAATCCTGGAGGTTTTGTACTCCAAGCATTTCCAGTTTAGCCTTGTATCGGAGCAAAGGATGGCTGCTCAAAAAGAAGCCCAGGGTTTCCTTTTCCTGTCTTAGCTTTTCTTCATCCGCAAATTCAGGGAGTTTGGCTTCAGGTATGTCCAAGCCCACTCCATGCAGCATTTCTGGCGGCTGGTCTCCCTCTTCTTCCTGAACCATGCTTAACAGGGAGAGTTGACCTTTAAGCCGGGACTTGTTTTTTTTGTGCACCATATCCATTACCTGGTCCAGGCTTTGCAGCAGGGCAGCCCTGGAGCAGCCCAGGCAGTCCATGGCCCCGCTTTTGATCAGGCTCTCCAGGACTCTTTTGCTGATTTTGCGTAGGTTGATGCGCTGGCAAAGATCTAAAAGGCTCTGAAAAGGTCCGTTTTTATCTCTTTGTTTTAATAATTCGCTAATTGCACCCTGACCTACGTTCTTAATGCCTGCTAAGCCAAACAGGATACCATTTTGATCCACGCTGAACTTGCTTTTGCTCCTGTTGATGTCCGGTTGCAGCACAGGGATGTCCATTTCTCTGCAGGCATTTATATGGCTGATGACCTTGTCTGTATTGTGCACTTCTGAGGTGATCAGGGCAGCCATGAACTCCTGTGGGAAATGTGCCTTGAGACATGCGGTCTGGTAAGAGATCAGGGCATAGGCAGCGCTGTGGGACTTATTAAAACCATAACCTGCAAACTTTTCGATCAAATCAAAAATATAGTTGGCAATTTCCCGGGAGAGCCCGTTTCCCATCGCGCCCTGCAAAAATTTATCCCTTTGTCTGGACATGACTGTCTGATCTTTTTTACCCATGGCCCTGCGCAATATGTCCCCGTCTCCCAAGGAATAGTTGGCCAGTTCCGAGGCTATGCGCATGACCTGCTCCTGATAGAGGATGACTCCGTGGGTTTCCTTGAGGATGGGTTCCAGCTTGGGGTGCGGGTACTTTACCTGCACCCGTCCGTGTTTGCGCTGTACAAAGTCGGTAACCATGCCGCTTTCCAAAGGACCGGGCCTATACAAGGCTAACAGGGCTATAATATCTTCAAAGCATGTAGGCTGCAGCTCCATGAGTACTTTTCGCATCCCGCTGCTTTCCAGCTGAAAAATTCCGTTGGTCATTCCCTTACAGAGCAGATCAAATGCTGCTTGATCCTCCAGGTTCAGGTTGTCCAGGTCCGGGGTCTTTTTGTTGTTTTCCCGGGCTAGCTTTAAGGTGTCCTGCAAAACGGTCAAGGTCTTCAGGCCCAGAAAATCGAATTTGATCAGGCCAACCTTTTCCACTTTTTTCATGTCGTACTGGGTGACTACTTCGCCTTTCTTGCCCAGATAAAGGGGCAGGTATTCCTGCATGGGCCTATCCGAGATAACTATACCCGCGGCATGGGTGGAAGCGTGCCTGCAGAGTCCTTCCAGTCTCCTGGAAATATCCATCAGCTTAGCTATCTGGGGCTCTTCCTGTTGTTTGCGGCGCAATTCAGGCTCCTGTTCCAGAGCCTTATCCAGGGTTATCTTCAGTTCATCCGGGATCAGCTTGGCTATTTTATCAGTTTCTGCAAAACTCATACCTAAAGCCCGGCCCACATCCCGGACTACGGCCTTGGCCTTCATAGTACCAAAGGTAGTGATCTGGGCCACGCTTTCCTGGCCGTATTTTTGAGTGACATATTTGATGACTTCTTCCCTGCGATTGTAACAAAAATCAACGTCAATATCGGGCAGGCTTTCCCGTTCAACATTTAAAAAACGTTCAAAAAGCAGGTTGTAACGCAAAGGGTCCAGGTTGGTGATGCCCAAGGAGTAAGCCACCAAACTACCTGCAGCAGAGCCTCTGCCTGGACCTACTGGTATATTCCTGGATTTGGCCCAATTAATAAAATCCTGCACTATCAGGAAATAGCTGGCAAAGCCCTTGCTGCAAATAATATCCAGCTCTTCCCGCAGCCTGCTCCAGTAGGATTGCTCGTTTTGGACATAGTCCATCTTTTGCAGTCTTTGCCGGAGCCCCTGCTGGGAGATCTGCTCCAGTTCTTGTTCCAGGCTGGAGCCAGAAGAGGTGCTGTAGACCGGAAAATAGTTCCTGCCCAGTTCTATTTCTAGGTTGCACTGTTCAGCAATAGCCTGGGTATTGTCCAGGGCCTGGGGACAGTGGGCAAAGGCCTGGGCCATTTCTTCCGGGGGGCGATAATAGAGCTCCCTGGTATTAAAACGCATCCTTTTCTTGTCTTGTACCCGGGCGTTGGTCTGGATGCAGAGCAGGATATCATGGGCTTCAACATCCCGGGCTGTGAGGTAGTGGCAATCATTAGTGGCCACTAGAGGTGTTTTGGTTTCTGTAGCCAGTTCAAGGAGTTTGTTGTTTATTTCTTCCTGTTCAGGGATGCCGTTGGCCTGCAGTTCCAGGTAGAAGCGATCAGGGAATAGCTCCTTGTATTGATTTAGGATATTATTGGCTTGATCCATTCCCTGTTCCAGGAGGGCCTGGGGTAACTCTCCCTTCAGGCAGGCTGAAAGGGCAATAAGGCCCTTACTCCATTTGGCCAGTATTTCTTTGTCAACCCTGGGCTTATAATAAAAACCTTCCAGATAGCCTTTGGAAACCAGTTTGATTAGGTTGTGGTAGCCTTCCTTGCCTTGGGCCAAGAGTACTAGGTGGAATCCAGCCTCTGCTGCTGTTCTGGCATCCTTTTTCCATCTGCTGTGCGGTGCGACATAGACTTCGCAGCCTATAATGGGTTTTAAACCATATTTTTTAGCGCATTGGAAGAAATCGATAGCCCCAAATAAATTGCCATGGTCGGTGATGGCTGCTGCCTGGAGGCCAAACTCCACTGCTTTGGCGCACAAGTCATTGATTTTAATTGCTCCGTCCAGGAGGCTGTATTCAGTATGGCAATGCAGGTGGACAAAATTTGACATAATTTTCAGCCTGTGGATCTAGATGGCAGTTTTTAACTGTCTGTAAGGTGATGCGCCTGCTGGCGAATCGCTTGAACTGTAAAGGTCAAAAATGACACAATGGCCGGGTACATCTTGTTCCCGGGCTGGATTAGAATTAAAAAGTCAGCCTTGCAGGGCATAATTCAGCTAATGCTCACAACTATTTGCTGAAGAATCCAAAAATTATTGCTGCTTGCGCCCTGAAAAAATGCAGGACTTGTAAGTTTTCAAATAACTCGTAATGTTCCCTTACCTTAGTGCAACGCAGCCGCCATTTTGGCCAGCCTGAGCAATTGATGGGTAAAGCCGGCTTCATTGTCATACCAGACTATGAGTTTGGCTAGTTTGTCCTCAATTACATTAGTGGTCAGGCTGTCCACTACTCCTGCATAACTGGATCCTACATAGTCTATGGAGACCAGGGGCTCTTGGCTATAGCCCAGTATGCCCTGCAGGGGTCCCTGACTGGCCTGTTCCAAGGCCTGGTTTACAGCTTGGATACCTGCCCTGTTTTTTAGCTCCACTGTGAGATCTACCAAAGAGACATTGGGTAAAGGGATTCTGGTAGCCATGCCATCTAGTTTACCCTTGAGCTCGGGCAAAACTTCTGCCACTGATTTGGCCGCACCAGTAGTGGTGGGGATCATGGACATGCCTGCAGCTCTGGCCCGGCGTAAATCTTTATGCGTTCCATCCAGGATCCTCTGGCTCATGGTATAGGAATGGATAGTGTTCATCAGACCACGCTCAATACCAAAAGATTGCTGCAGGACCATGCAGACCGGGGCCAGGCAATTGGTGGTGCAGGAGGCATTAGAGATTATCGCGTGCTCCTTTTGCAGTTGCTGGTGGTTGACTCCAACCACTATAGTTACATCAGGCTGTTTACCCGGGGCACTGATCAACACCTTGCTGGCCCCGCATTCCAGGTGCTTGCTGCAGCTCTCTCGGTCTGTGAATTTGCCTGTGGTCTCCAAAACCATGTCCACCCCTAGCTCAGCCCAGAGCCACTGGCCGGGATCCTTCCGGGTGACCTTGACCTGCCTGCCCTGGAGCAGGAAACCTTGATCATTGGCTTCTATTTGGCCGGGAAAGGTATGATGGACAGAATCATATTTGAGCAGATGAGCCAGACTGGAATTATCCCCTCTGGCATTGACCGCTACCAGTTCCAGATCTTGCTCTGTTGCCAGATACCTGGCTGCCAGACGACCAATGCGTCCAAATCCGTTCAACCCGATGCGCATCGCCATGTATATACCTCCTTGGCTGGCTAAAAAATTGCGGGGCCAAAATCAAAGCAATTTGTCAGGCCCTGGTCTATGGGTCTGGCTTATGGCTTGAGATTTCAGCTGCCTGGGCAATCACAATAACTTTTTGGTTTTATTGTTTCTTTATATGAGTCATTGTAGGTCCAGGACTGTGCTCTGTCAATATGTAAGCTGGATATGAACTTGGTTGATCCAAGTGCTGCCGTTGTCAGTGCTTGGTTTTCAAAGTAGACTGTATTTAAGCCCCAAAATACTCTTCTTTGAATGTATTTATTCTTATGTAACTTGAGAGTTCAACGTTCAGGGTTCAACGTTCAAGTTTAAGGCAA
>CAZLUR010000116.1:0-7702 GCA_964562725.1 uncultured Desulfohalobiaceae bacterium
GAAGAAAAGATTTGCTCAAGCAGCTTAATCCAACTGAATTTTGTAATCATAGAAATTTAACTTTAAAAATTGTTTATTTAAGGGTTTATAAAAAGTAAATATTCAAAATAAGTAAACTTTAAGGTATCTATTCAGCACGGTGAGCTGAACCGGGTGCATCTAATATGAAATACACAATAATCCCGTGGCCGTTGTCGAGGTAAGCCCGGCAATACTTCAAAAAGACATGGATTCCCCGGTCAAGCCGGGGAATGACGATATGAATGTCACGCCGAGGAATGCAAAGGATGTAGAGGAATGGCAAAGGATGTAAATGTCAGGCCGGACTCCCTCTTCGTCATTCCCGCGCAGGCGGGAATCCAGGTATTTCTTTCTGGACTCCCGGATCAGGCCGGGGAATGACGAAGAAGGGGATGAGGAGCCTTATGGTAAACAATTGCACTTTAGGCTTGATAGAGCAGCAGGACAATTATCCAAATCATGATTTAAAGTTTACATAATATACCTTATGAGACTTTTATATATACAAGCGCAAGCCTTGCTTTAACATTTTCAGAGTCTGCTCCACTTTATGTTTTTAATTGGTATTGTCCTGAACATGCACGTCCCGGGGGGGTGAAAAGCTAAATATATCCCTGCGCAGCCCAGTATTCAACTCAATTTCTGTAAGTTCAATCTGGTTTGTGTTGCCAAAAAAATCTTGAAGCAGCAGTTTGCGCACAAAATTCAGTTCTAAGTCCAGCCAGAGCGTAGCCTGTACCAGATTGGGCTCTGGATTTCTTGGCTCCAGCACTATTTTCAACAGATCTTTTTCCTGTTCCTGGGACTGCAAATAAAATTTTTCTTGCAAATCAATATCCCCGGCCAAAAGCTGCAACAAGGTTTCTGATTCCAGCCTGTCCTGCAGAGAATATTTGTAGGCCACCTGATCCTGAATAAAATACTGCCAGACATATTCACCGTCCAACAAGAGCATTTCCTGTTCAGGCTCTCTGGTATCCAAACGCAACAGGTCTGGTTTGCGGAATTTGACCCTGCCCCTTCTAATCTCCACCTCCCTGCTGGCAGCATTGGTCAATTCCTGAACAAATTCCGCCTGGAAATCTTGAATCCCTTGATACCTTTTTTGCAATTTGGGCCCGATGTCTGCTGCAAATGCCGTAGGAAGAGCAAAAAGCAACATACAGGCTACAGACAAAAATAGTAATTTGCCGTGCATGATTTTTATTCCTTTTTTCTGAATAAGCCCAAGGCGTTGGGCACCTGGGCAAAGCTGCCTGGTTTGTCCGACCAAAGCGTGGCTTCGGAAACACCCCGCCAGGAACGCTCTAATTGGCCGGAGTTTACATGCAACCCTGCAGTGGGTCCACCCTCCATGAACATGCAGCTTTGGATATCCAAAGGTAAACTCAAAAGATAGTTGTTTAGTTCGTATATACTTTTTGAATATTTACTAAAAATAAACAAAATGCGACCCTGCTGATCCAGGCCTACGCTGGCCACACTGTATCGCTTGTTGCTCGGCTCCCAGGCATTTGTTTGCTGGCTGCTGACCATGCGATAACTTTGCACCACTGTCTGATATTGTTTTATAATTTGTTTCCAATCCGGCTGGTTGACTCTGTCTACAATCTGCACCATGGGCAGTTCTGGGGATAGCGGGTTAAAAGCTAGAAAGGCGTTGAACTCGGGATGGATCAGTTGGTTGTTAACATGTTCAAAATTCTTCATGTAGCCGGCACTGGTCTTTAGATCCTCCCAGAACATGCCTGCATTGATTACAGCTTGTAGATCATACTCCCTGGCCCAATCTTTAATTGTTCTTCCAGTCTGACCTGACTCAGAACTGGTTAACAGGCGCAGCTGAAAATATTCCGGGTCCGCCCTTAATATTACAAGACTCTGGTCTTTTGATTTTTCAGCTTGCAGCAAGCTTTTTGCTGATGTCAGTTCCAGGCCTGCCTCCAATACTTGCCAAGGCCCCTTTGCACATGCTTTCCCCAGCAAAGGACCAGACTGGACCAAAAAAAACATCAAAATACAGCTTGCAGCACGCATGAAAAAAATATGCATAGCTTACTTCTGGGTTTAGGCTTTATTTAGATCAGCAAAAAAATCAGACATGGAATACAAGCGCCCCGGATTTTGGGAACTGATCCAGCGGGCTGCCCTGAGAGCTCCTTGGGCAAATGTTTGCCTGGAATACGCCCTATGAGTGATATCAATTCTCTCTCCAGGGCCTAAAAAATAAACCGTGTGCTCTCCCACCACGTCTCCGCCTCGCAAGGTCTGAACCCCGATTTCATCCCGGGGGCGCTCCCCTATCAGACCCTGCCTGCAGTAACGCAGATCCTGACGATCTGGCTCCTGCCTGCTCTTAGCCAAAACTTGCCCCAACTTAATTGCTGTGCCGCTGGGAGCATCTTTTTTGTGCCTGTGATGGATTTCAGAAATCTCCAGATCGTAATCAGAACCCATAATCTTGGCCAATTGGGGCAAAAACTCCAATAAGACATTGATGCCCACACTCATATTCGGCGCCCAAAATAGAGCTGTTTTTTTTGCAGCCTGATGCAGGCTCTCTTCCTGTTCGCTGCTAAAGCCTGTGGTGCCGATGACTAAAGGATTGCCCATTTCAGCAGCCACAGCAGCACTGTACACAGTGCTCTGTGGAAAGCTGAAATCCACAAGTACAGCGTCTGGTACCTGGTTTAGGCACTGCTTAAGATCTGCAGTGGTCATACAGTCCAGGCTTTGGATCTTTGACAATTGCTGCTTGGTCTCTATGGCAGCAGCCAGTTCCAACTCTGGATCAGCCTGGACCAGTTCCACCAGAGTGGAGCCCATCCTGCCTGCTGCGCCCATGACTGCAATCCTGGTAGTGCTCATGAATCAACTCCTTGTTCTTGCTGCCTGGGCAGCAGGGTCAAAAAATCCTGTTCGTCTAGTACTTCTATTCCGAGATTCTTGGCCTTATCCAGCTTGCTGCCAGGATTAGCTGCGGCTACAAGATAATCCACCTGTTTGGACAAAGACTCCTGGACACTGCCTCCGGCCATTTCCACTGCTTTTTGGGCCCTACTCCTGGTCATGGACTGCATGCTGCCGGTAAATACAAATTTCTTGTCTTGCAAGGGTCTTATACTTGCTTCCAAAACCTTTTGACCCTGGGATGTAGGCCATAGCCCCACCTGCTTAAAGTCCTGAATGAGCTTTTGGTTTTGTGGATTGTTGAAAAAAGCCTTGATTGAAGCAGCCACTTCCGGACCAATATCCTTTAGTTGCTGTAGTGTCTGTTCATCTGCCAGCGCCAGCTGCTCCAGGTCAATAAAATTATTGCTAAGGCTGCGAGCTGTCTGCGTTCCAACCAGCCTGATGCCCAGGGCTGAAATAAGCTTGTTCAAACTGGCGGTTTCCTTGGCCTGCTGCAAAGCCTGTAATATCTTCTGGGCCAGTTTTGGGCCCATCCTTTCCAAGGGCAGCAAATCTTCTTCCTTAAGCCGGAATAGATCTGCAGGGGTCTTGATTAGTCCTTTTTGTACAAATATCTCTATCCACTTCTGCCCTAGCCCTTCAACATCCAGTCCAGATTTGGATACAAAATGCTTCAACCCCTGCAATAGTTTAGCAGGGCAGGAAATGTTCAGGCATCTGTAAGCCGATTCTCCAGGTAGCCTGTCCACCTTTCCCTGGCAGGCAGGACAGTATTCAGGAAAATAAAATAGCCTCTCCTGGCCTGTCCTTTTTTCAGTCAATGGGGCCACAACTTCCGGGATGACATCCCCGGCCCTTTGGACCAGGACCTGATCCCCTATCCTGATATCCTTGGCCAGAATCTCATCCTGATTGTGCAATGTGGCCCTGGACACGGTTACTCCACTGACCTGCACCGGTCTAAGCCTGGCCACCGGGGTCAAGACACCGGTCCTGCCCACCTGGACCTGGATGTCCTCTATCACAGTCTTAACCTGGGTTGCCTTGAATTTCAAGGCCACTGCCCATCTGGGGGCCCGGGCTGTACTGCCCAGCCTCTCCTGCTGCTCCAGGCTGTTCACCTTGGCCACTACCCCATCTATGCTGAAGGGCAGCTTGCGTCGCAATCCATCCAGATTTTCGAAATATTGGCCCACTTCTGTCCAGTGTTTGCATAATCCTGCCTCAGGGGGAATACTCAGGCCTAGATCCCGCAAACCGTGCATGATTTGGGCCTGGGTGCGCCAATGCTGCAGGGAGTCAGGCCAGCGGACCAGACCGATGCCATAAGCCAGGAAACGCAAAGGCCTGGCTGCAGTTATATTAGGATCCAGCTGGCGTACCGAGCCTGCAGCTGCATTTCTGGAGTTGGCAAAAGTTTTTTTATTCTGGGCCAATTGATTTTGGTTCAGCCGCTCAAAATCCTGGACAGTAATAATTACCTCTCCGCGCACCTCCAAATAGTCGGGCCATACTGCTGCAGATCGCAAACGCAGGGGCAGATTGCGTAATGTACGCATGTTGGCAGTTACTTCCTCGCCAATAATGCCGTCTCCCCTGGTACTGGCAGCCTGGAACAGGCCATGCTCATAAATCACCTCTACTGCCAGGCCGTCCAGCTTGGGATCAACCCAGAACCAGAGCTCTTCCCCGGGCAGCAGTCTTTGCAGTCTGTATACATAAGCCTGCCATTCATCTAAATCAAAAATATTATCCAGGCTGTACATAGGCAGGGAATGTTCCAGGTGAGCAAAAGCTTTGCTGGGGCGGCCGCCCACCTTTTGGGTGGGGGAGTCCTGGGTGGTTAATTCCGGATAAGCTTTTTCCAGCTCCAAAAGTTGCCTGAACAGTTCATCATACTCAGCATCTGTGATTTCCGGCTCGTCCAGGACATAATAGAGATAGTCGTGATGCTCTATTTGTCTGCGCAGGTCCTGTGCTTTTTTCTGTAATGCTTCTTCAGCCATTTACTGCATAACCTTAAACTGAGAAGACACTTTTCCAATAATATTCAGGAATCTTTACCAATTTCCATGCCGTTTTGGGCCCTGCGTAGCACATTTCATTGGGGTTAGCCAGGCAGATATTTTCAGTTATTTTGCAGCATACCTTATGCGCATGGCCTTGCGCAATAAAAAGACAACAGGCATATCCAGCCAACCCTAAGCCAGCTCCACCAGTCTTTGCCGCAGATAAGCAGCCTGATCTCTAAGCCGGGCTGCTTCTTCAAACTCCAACTTCTGAGCAGCCTTACGCATTTGTTTTTCCAGTTGCTTGACTTGCCTGGATATGTTTTCCGGATCTGTTAAGTACTGGCCCAGTTCTGTCCTGAACTGGGCCCCAGCCCCTTGCTGCTTAGATAGCAGGTTAGAACTATACAAGGGATTAGTCCAGCCTTTACTGATGGACTGTGGGATAATGCCATGGCTTTGGTTATGTTCCAGCTGCAGAGCCCTTCTGCGCTCAGTCTCTTCTATGGCCTCCTGCATGGCTTTGGTGCGCCGGTCCGCGTACATGATCACCCTGCCCTGCTCATTTCTGGAAGCCCGGCCTATAGTTTGAATCAGGGAACGGGAAGAGCGGAGAAAACCCTCCTTATCTGCATCCAGGATAGCCACTAAAGATACTTCAGGGATGTCCAGCCCCTCACGCAACAGGTTGATTCCGATCAAGGCATAGAACTGTCCTTGGCGCAGGTCCTGAATTAAGGATACGCGCTCCAGGGTATCTATATCAGAATGTAGATATTTACAGGCCAGCCCCATTTCCTGCATATATTCAGTCAAGTCTTCGGCCAGGCGCTTGGTCAGGGTGGTCACCAGCACCCGCTGACCCTTGTCCCTGGCCTGCAGACATTCCGAGAGCAGGTCATCCACTTGGCCCTGGGTAGGCCTGACATGCAGTTCTGGATCCACCAGGCCTGTAGGCCTGATAATCTGCTCCACAACCAAGCCCTGAGCTCTTTCCAACTCCCAAGGTCCTGGTGTGGCTGAGATGTAAACTGTCTGATGCATGCGCTGCAAAAACTCCTCAAAGCAAAGCGGCCTGTTATCCAAGGCCGAGGGCAGCCGAAATCCGAAATCCACCAGGGTCTGTTTCCTGGAGCGGTCTCCGTTGAACATGCCCCCGACTTGGGGCACGGAAACGTGGGATTCATCCAAAAATAAAAGAAAATCCTGAGGAAAATAATCCAGCAGGCAGGCAGGCGGTGTCCCTGGAGCCCTGCCGTCCAAGTGTCTGGAATAGTTCTCAATACCGTTACAATATCCCAATTCCTCAATCATTTCCAGGTCCAGTTGAGTCTTTTGTTCCAATCGCTGGGCCTCCAGCAGCTTATTTTGTTCCTGGAACCACTGCAGACGGGACCTTAGTTCCTCTCGGACATCACGCATGGCCCTTTGCAGATTGTCCTGGTCTGAGACATAGTGGCTGTTGGGAAAGATTACAGTTTGCTGCAATTGACCCAGGGCTTCGCCTGTCAAAGGGTCTATCTCCTGCAGGCAATCCACCTGGTCCCCGAAAAATTCTATGCGCAGGGCCCGCTCATGTCTGTAGGCAGGCACAATTTCCAATACATCCCCCCTGATCCGAAACGTGCCCCGGTGCAGGTCATAGTCGTTGCGCTGGTAGTGGCTTTCCACCAGGCGGTTTAAAAGCTCCTCCAGGCTTAAATCCTGCCCCTGTCCTACCGGGATGACCATCCGCTTATAGAATTCTGGTGACCCTAGTCCGTATATGCAGGAAACCGAGGCTACAATTAGCACATCCCTTCTGGTCAGTAAGGAGTAAGTAGCTGAATGGCGTAATTTGTCTATATCTTCGTTAATGGAAGAATCTTTTTCTATATAGGTGTCGGAATGAGGCAAATAGGCTTCAGGCTGGTAGTAATCGTAATAGCTGACAAAGTACTCTACTGCATTATACGGAAAAAGCAGCTTGAACTCATTATAGAGCTGTGCGGCCAGAGTCTTGTTCGGAGCCATGACTAAAGTTGGCCTTTGGCAACAGGCTATAACGTTGGCCATGCTAAAAGTCTTGCCTGAGCCGGTGACCCCCAGCAAAACCTGATCCCGGACTCCTTGCTCTATATTGGCCAACAAGGCCTCAATTGCTTTGGGCTGATCGCCTTGGGGCTGATAATCGCTGACTAATTCAAACTTGTTCATACTTATCTTTTGTTTATTAATACTAGTAATAAACTGTTTTTATTGACTATATTCAAGTCTCTAACTGTCTAAGTTCGTATTTGTCTTATCAGTTTGAATTTATTGCCTTAACCTTGAACGTTGAACCTTGAACTCTCAAGGTCTTATTCAGACTGAATTTATTGTCTTAAGCCTGAACCTTGAACCCTCAAGGTGTTAATTGTTAGTGGTCAGTTGATTGAGTTATTGCCTTGGGTACCATTTCGCAGCTATCAAAGGCAATGGCTATCCCTGAGTCCTCTTTGCGTACGATTTTGCCCCTGGCCTGGATTTCTACTTGGCTTTCCGCCTGTTCCAGCAAAAGGGTTAATGGCAGGCGAATGGTTACCTTGACCGGTTGACCCAATTCCAGGGTTTCGCCGGTTTCCAGATACACGCCGCTTTCTGAGATGTCCTTGCAGACCGCATTTTGTAATGCCTGAGCCTGCTTCTGCTGCTGCGTGAGCAATGTGATTTCTGCGTTTAACTTGATTTCAATCCTTTCATTTCTCCTCTTACTGGCAACTTGTCTGTCTATTTGATCC
>CAZLUR010000117.1:0-7681 GCA_964562725.1 uncultured Desulfohalobiaceae bacterium
TGCGGCCAGGACAAAAGAGCCGACCCAAAGAGCCTGCATGGACAAAAGATTCAGATCGTCTCCCGCGAACCAGGAATGCAAAAAGATACCCAGCAAAATGAGTGGAGCCAGAATATCGTGCCCCAAACGCCATTTCTCAAAGGTCAAACCCAGTCTGTCCTGATACATACTTACAAGCACATTGGCCAAGACCAGGACCAGGACAGCCTTGCCCACCCAAATGTGCCAGGGCAAACCCAGTCCGATAAGCAAAGTCCAGCCCATACCTCCTGCGGCTAGAAGCAAAGGGTGCAGGAGGAGGCAACAGGCTGCAGTGACAGCGATATACTTATGAAACCGGAGGAGGATGTCCAGTCCAAAGGCCCGCTCTATCCATTTGACCCGGGCTGCGAGTAAAAATTGAAGGATGAGCACCATGAAACCGATCAAGGCCAGGTTCCGTCCAATATCGATCAGAATCCCCCCTGATTCCTCTGCCAGCCATGCTGTCAGCCAAACCGGCAGGGTGACGATCAGAATATAAAGTATCAGACGGGCTCCTCCTGCTCCCATGCAATTTCTCCCCTATTAAATGTTCACTCCCCTGCCACACGATCTATCCTGAAAGCGACGGATATAGTCACTAGAAAAACAGATGAACTGCTCATTCACTTTTCGGAGGGGTGAAGATCCAGTCTTTGTTTTGTACTGTTGTATGACAGTCAATGCAACTCGTGACCTGGCCTGAGGCCAGGTCACTGCCATTTGGTTCGTACTTGGCCCAAAACCAATCTCCAGCATCAGGATTGTACCCTTCGACCTTGTACATTGGGGTCAAGGACTTGAGGGTCTCTTTGTCTTCGGCGTAATTGGCCTTCATAAGGATCGAGCCGCCTGGCAACGGCCTGGTGTCCTCCCGAATGGCCTTTAAGGCCACACTGTTGGCATAGAATTTCAGATAAGCGCCGTGCGGACTTTGTCCCGAATACATTCCTACATGGCCTGGCCAAAACCCCCATCCTTCATAAGGATCAACCTCGGTTACATATTCCCAAAAGGCCTCTGCATCCGGTGGGGGATAATGGTCATTCTTTTCTGCCCATACCGCCCCTGCAATCAAGGTTGCCATACAAACTATCACTGCAGACATAAAAATTCGCTGAAACATAAAGTCCACTCCTCATAAGGTGTCTTGGTTTCCCATCATATTGAACTCACAAACAACGGAAAGTTAAAGATCTTTAAGCCTCTCAATCATTTTCTATTTAAGTATATACAGGTTATCATGTCCAGTGCCTGGTGGGTATCTACCTGAAAAATACCTGATGCGAAGCCTTGCTATTTCTTCAGGTGGACAAACATAAATTAAAAGGGGTTAAGAAGAGCAAATCTTAACCCCTTTTAATTTATTCAGCACTAGAAACTGCCTGGATAAGTTCTTCTGCGCCAGGATTATGCACATTTTGTTTGACAAAGATATCAGTTGGGGTCACAGGTTGGCCATAGTATGCTTCATTCCACTCCTGTCTGATCTTAAGTAAGGAACCTTCCACAGAAGCCCCGACATAAGCCCCTTTAGAACGGGAAAAGGTGACAATATCCGCGGTGATGTTTGATTTTGCGCCTGCGCCAACAGGACCCACAGCCACAGAAGTATCTCCGCCCAGCTTCAAAGAAGAAGAATACAGATTAGTCAGAGCTCGATCAGTGCGCACTACCATGATCAATTCTGCAGCCTCGCCGCCTATCTGCAGACCAAAAGAAACAGCGCCTATGGTATAGAATCCAGGATGACTCCATTGACCAGTTTCAGGGTCTTTGACAATCAGTACGCCGTTGCCTCCAGAACCGCCAAGGAAAAATCCGCCTTTGATTTGGCTGGGGACTATGATCAGTCCTTTGGCCTGAGAAAAGTTATTCTGAATCCAACCCATATTTTCATCACGCATGAAGCTGCTAAAGGTCATACGGGCCTTGTCCACCAGGTCTTGTTGCTGGGTATTGTCTGTTGCTTGTGCTGGCAAGGGCAGCAGCAGGGTGCAAATACATAAGGCAATGAACAGATGCAATGCAATGGCAGGGATAATAGTTTTGTTTTTCATAGCTCTTCCTCTTGATTTGAGAGTTTAAGGTTCCACATTCAAGGTTAACCAGAATTTACGGCTGTAGTGAGCCAAACATGGAAATCTACCACTGATAAACAACAATTTTAACTAGTTGAATATGAAAAACGACAAAACATTGTAGTGACCATAAATCAAATTCAACAACAGCTTGTGATGAGTTGTCTGTACTCATTTTTCCTCTTTCAGTCATATTTAATTTTCACTGCGGGACTGCTCAAAATTTTTGCTTTCTCTGGGCATCAGAGTTCATGGTCCATTATCAGGTGCCCCCATCTATGGGTGGTGTGGCAGCGCCAACAGTCTTCGACATCCGGGGGGTCTTCACGGTCCACGATCATTTCATGGCCTTCAATTATTGTATCCCAGAAATCTTGAGCATGGTGCGATGCAGGGGCAGCGTGACAGCGATGACAATTCCTGTCTTCTGCCGGAGGATGCCTGTAACCCTGGACTTCCCAGGTATCAATACTGTGGCATGCCCGGCAGTCTTGGCCGAATTTACCGTCATGTGCGTCATAATGGCAGTCAGTGCAGGAAAGATCAGGGTTAAAGATGGTATGGTCCACTTCGGATATATCCGCGCCATATCCCTTGTGCTCTGTGTGGCAATCCAGACAGTGCTCGTGGGCTTCATGGAACCGGAGCCACGGCTCAAGCGCCTCCGGTGCTGTAAAATAGTGACATTGCTGGCATATCTGCTCACTGACGCCTTGCCAGGGAGTATGGCAGGTTTCGCAGTCAGAAATAAACTCGTGGGCACTGCTTAATGGACCTGGCTCAGCAGCTTTATCTTCAGTATAAAGCCAGATGGAAAGCCCTGCAATCAAAGCGAAAATCAAACCAGTTATGACCTTTTTTTTCATGGCAGCCAGCGTAGTCCGTAATAAATTGTCGTCAAGACATGAACAATCATCAGGGCAAACAACAAACCGGCAAATGCATGATGGATGCTCAGCCATTTAGCAAATAAGGCTTTCAAGCGGTCAAAGAACTTGATTGCGTATTCTTTTTCTGCAAGAGCCCGGAGTTCCTCGAGCCAGCGTTCACATTCATCCCTGACTCCTGAACTGGCAGTCCTTATTGGAGGTGCGCTGTTAGTCATATCTGCAGTGTCCTCGATTGTGCAGGCTGCAAACAATTCCTGTTTACGACTCTTAATGCGTGTTTTGAGAAGCTCTTGGTCCCGCTTATGTTCTTTCAAGGAGATGTTCACTCTCTTGAAGAGATAGTAACCGGCTATGCCGCTTAATACCACCAGCACCACCGACAAAAAGATTAGTATGCCGATCAGGCTGGAAACTTTATGGGCGGAGTGGATCACTACCAGAGAAGAGCCGGCCAAGCCATATGCAATATGTCGGGTAATGGGATTCTGCTTGCCCTTTTTTTTCAAGATCCTCTTACGAAAAGGATAGATCAGAGTCATCAGCATGAAAATACTTCCGATGATTCCCAGACTGTGGCCTAGAGCACTTCCAGGGAAACCGGGACTCTGATGGAACAGGAAGCCAAGAACCAGCAGAGCGAAAAAGACAGTCAGGAAAATATTGATATTCTTTTCGTTCCACATAAGCTATTAGATCTCAAGTGTGACATCTGTGAGGGGCACAGCCACACAAGGCAGAATCATATTCTTTTGCAAATCTTCCTCATCAAGGCCGTCCTGGACTTCCATCTCCACCTCACCGGAGAGCATCCTGGTTGCACAGGTTCCGCACACACCAACCTCACATTGTGTCTCAATCTCGATTCCGTTGGCTTCAGCCAGTTCCAGAATGCTTGCATAGCTGTTATCCCAATTCACTACTTTGCCGGATGTTTTAAATTCAACCTGAATTGCCATTTTTCATCTCCTTTCTGATCAATTCCATAATCTCTTTGGTTCTTTTTTGTTGCTGAATAAAGACCACCAGCGCACCCAATGCAAACAGGACCAAGAAGACCATGGTCAAAAAATGAGCCCGGGACATGCCCCAGATTCCATCTTGTTGCTCTAGATACTTGTCAGATATCTGCATCTGGTCCTTAAACCACTGGATGTCCGAATTATTTTGACTTGTCTCCTGGGAAGCTGATGCCGAGGCATAAGCGCTTTTTGTAACCACAGTTGCTACGCTTGACCCTTCTGTTGCAATTATCAGCATTGCCACTGCAATCATTAGACCGATTAAGCCTGTTATTTTTATTGGCATTATCTAACCCTGTTATTTTTATGATCTTTGGATGCCCAGCTCCTGGATCACTCTTTGCATTTTTCTAACTGCAAGCATAATTTTTATGGAACCTAAATTGAAACGATTTTTTCCGTCATTGCGAGGAGATCCTTTCACAATAAAAAGGCCCTTGTGTTGCATGTTTTGCCAGGCTTGCTTTGTATTATTGATGTCATGACGACAAACAACAAGAGCATTCAGAAAAGTAAGCCTTTCGTACAAAGCCACAAGGGCCCTTGGATCATCAATGAGCAACCAGGCAGGTGAGTATAAAAGCTGTCACTAGTATTCTTTCTTCATCCATCCGGAATTTTTGTCTATCAATAGTTTTTCCACCAGGGAACCGTCCTGGGTCACAATGCTGGCCACAAAGACATCCTCTTGTTCAGTGATTTCTCCAAGCTTCAAATTCGGATTCCCTGCCACATAATTTTGAGCCAGTTCCCGGGCTGCTGTTCTGCTTAGATGCTCCATCTGTTGGGGTACATTATATGGCCCATACTGACCGCGGCCCCATTGATCGCCTCTCATTCCTGGTCCCATTCCCCGGCCTGATCTGTCCTGCATATGGCCTGAGCCGTGCCAGCCTTGCATTTGACCCGGCCCCATTCTTTGGCCTTGCCAGCCCGGAACAGTCTCTTGGCTCCTGTACATCATACCTGGACCCATGCCCTGGCCGTACCAGCCTGGGGCCTGGTCCTGTCCCTGATACATCATGCCAGGGCCAATGCCATATCCCTGAGTTTGTCCTTGACCTCCGCACCAGGGGCAGAACCAGCCCTGATCCTGCGGAGCATTACCCTGGCCGTAACCCTGTTGTTGGGCCAGGGCTATGCCCCCAGCCAGGATCACACTCAGAATAACTGCTGACAAAATAAGATGCATTTTCATAATAATACCTCCCTGGTTTGAAGTTTGCTTTAATAAATGGCGCAAGCGCTGTGCCATATGTTTTAAAGTATATTTCAGCTTTGATTAGAAATGCCAACAGGCCAGACTTCCAGGATGTTTTATATTAGTCCCGGTTTATTTTTCAGGCAGATTGCGGATCAACTCTTTGAAACTTGCCCATTCAGTGGCATTCCATATTTCTGTATGGGCATGACCAAAGGAACGGACAATGGTCGAGACCTTGAAGGCGGTTTGCGTATCCGGGGCACGGAAGATATCCAGATAATCATAGGGGCCTAATACAGCCAGATTGTGCACCCATTCTACTTCCGAACATTCTGACAGAATGCGGTCCATGACTTTTTTTTCCAGGGTTTCCAGTGTGTTTGGTGAAGCAATGGCCTGGGATGACAATCTGGTGAGCATAACAAAAGTCTGCATTATTCCCCCTCCTTGTTAATGCGCTGCATATCATATTTGTTACGTATTCCCTAAAAATAATTTGCAATTAATATGCCGTACATTACTGATGATTTAATGGGTATTAAAAATTAAATTGTTGACACAAAACTTTTAATAAATGAAACTATAAGTAAAAATAGAAAAACAACTAACTAATTGGATTCATTTACTTTGCAATGATATCGAATTTAACTCCTTGATTTTTCTGTCTGCTGTCCTCTACGATTGAAAAAATGTCTTTTTACAGTAGCATCTTGCCAGGCAGTGTGCGGCTGATGAAACAGTCCTTGTAATGTATGGACCTTGCCTTGGTCTGATAAAACCAGGCTGACTATAATGTTTTTCAGGCAAAAAGTTCAAAGCAGACCTTAAAGAGGGGGGATATGAAGATGCGCACCAATATTCCATTTGCCAAGACGTTCTTTATCCTGGGTTTTGTCTTGATTGGATTTGGGAGCTTTGTTTTGGCAGAAAAGGGTGCAGTGCTGGATGGAGAAACCTACATGCCGGTGGTTATAAAGGAGAGCTTTCAAGAAATCATGGACAGGGATACGGCAGAAAAATCAAGGTATATGCAGCGCCAACAGGAACTGTTGGAAAGGCGCTATGATTTGAGCAACAGGCCATCTGAAACCATGATGTCCGGGGGTCGCAAGCCTGTGCAGGAAGGTGTTCGAGTCAAGCTGCACGGTGATGTGAGCTGGGAGGAATTGTCCCGGATGACGCCGGAAGAGATTAAAGAGCAAAATCTTTTTCCAATGGGCTTCAGGCCAATGCCCCACACCAAACATAGCACCGGGGGACAGGTGTTCCCGCAAGACCAGATTGATGAGATGAGCAGGTTGGAAGACCGGGACCTGGAAAGATTTGATATTGAGTTCGACCTTCCAGAACACTTTATTCCAGAGTTTCCACCTCCGATTTTTCTGACCACAAGACCTGATTTGGGAGATGTTTCCCAAGGCAAGGTCCTTTCCATTAAAAACTATTATGATATCTTTCAGGGCATATTGACCCCGGTGCAAATGGAAGGCATGCGGCTCCTGCTCACACCATTTCCTCAACAGCAGTTCAATCAGACCGAGGACCGCAAAGTCAAAGAGCCCAGCCTGGGCGTAACCTGTTTCGATTGCCATGTTAATGGTCACACAAACGCCGCCTTCCACCTAAATCCCGACACACGCCCCCAGGCTGCCCGTATGAGACTGGACACAGTGAGCCTAAGGGGCATGTTTAACCAGCAGATACATGGGTCAAAGCGTTCCCTGCGTTCTATAGAAGATTTCACCGAGTTCGAGCAGCGTACAGCTTATTTTGATGGCGACCACGTCATTGCAGCCAAAAAAGGAGTAAACCTGCCGGACCGGGCCAGCCAGGTAGCTATGATGGCTCAAATGCAGAACATTCTGGACTTCCCCCCGGCACCAAAGCTTGATCCTGCCGGCCGACTTATAGAAGAAAAGGCCACTGATCAGGAATTGCGCGGGGAAGAGCTTTTCTTTGGTAAGGCCCGTTGTGGGGAGTGTCATGCGGCACCTGCATATACCAATCATGAAATGCAGGATCTCCGCCTGGAAAGATTCTACGAACCGGAAATGATCAGTGATCATTACAGTGTGCCTGATGGCCAGATTAAAGCCTTCACCCTGCGCGGCATCAAAGATTCTCCACCCTACCATCATGATGGCAGACTTTTGACCCTTGATGATACTGTGGAGTTTTTCAACCTGGTCTTGGGTTTGGATCTTGAGCAGCAGGAGAAGAAGGATCTGGTAGCTTTCATGCTTTGTCTGTAAATTTTTTTAAGGCGCAAGAGTTATTAACTCCATGGGATATTAGGATACTGTACCTGGATCTTATACTGTAAATTTTCAGCAGAACCCTCTAATGGAGTTTTAAAAAACAATTATGCTTAAAGGTCAGACAAGCCAAGGTCCACTTTTTTAATCTTCAACTTCGTAAGTTCTCATTAAGCCCGGGCAAAAGTCAATATGGTTACAGTTTATGAGC
>CAZLUR010000118.1:0-7655 GCA_964562725.1 uncultured Desulfohalobiaceae bacterium
GCCGGATGCGAACTCCAGCGCACACTCAGCCAGCCTTGATCACTCTGGATCTCCTGCGGCAGACCAGGCAGGGCCGGAACCAGGACAGAAAGGGGGCCAGGCCAAAAAATACGAATCAAAGACTCCAGCCCAGAACAGACCCAATTAGTCAGCAATCCCAGTTGCTGGTCCGAACCGATCACAACCGGCAGCGGTTTGTTTTTTTCCCTGGCCTTGCAGGCCATGACCCGGATACAGGCCAGACTGTTGAAGGCATCGCAGCCCAGGGCATAAAATGTCTCTGTAGGGTAAATTAGAGTCTGGCCCTGCATAATCTTCTGCACAGCCCGTTCAAAAGTTTGCATAACAGATACTCAAAAGCTTTATTCCAGGCTATAACGGCGCAATAAAGTGTATTGTGCCCCAGCTGGCTGCAATCTGCTGGACCAGAGACAAAATGACTGCACTTGGAAACTGGGCCATTGGGCTGCAAGCAGATAGTCCAGAAATTCTTTCCAGTCATCCTGCTTGGCTTGCTTGACCCGGCCCAAGGTCAAATGCGGTTTAAACTGCTGCTGATTTGAATCCTGACCCAAAGGATATACTGCCTGCCTTATCAAGGCAGCCAGCCTGCTGCATTCACTGGACCCTGACTCCACTCCAGCCCAGATCACCCTGGGCTGCCTGCCTGGCGGGAAAAAACCTCCTCCCCCGGCCTTTAGTTCAAAGCTGGACATGCGAA
This sequence comes from uncultured Desulfohalobiaceae bacterium, assembly GCA_964562725.1. Lineage (GTDB taxonomy): Bacteria > Desulfobacterota > Desulfovibrionia > Desulfovibrionales > Desulfothermaceae > CAZBUB01. The sequence continues at coordinate 722 of CAZLUR010000118.1, forward strand.
CCTGTTGCAGGCCGGACATGGTTTGTTGTATTTGATCCTGGCTTAACTGCCCCAAAAAACACAGCGTCAAATGCCAATTGCCCTTTTTAGTCCAGCTGATTTTGGAACGCAGCTTATGCTGCCAAATGCTGATTATTTCCTGCAGACCTTGTTGATAACTTGCTGGCAGATCCAGCCCCACAAAACAGCGGGTTTGCATATGACCTCCTATGTTTGTATCTGTTTCCAGACTAGCCAGAACTGGACATGCAGGCCTTATTTAAAATGTTCACTGTTTAACTTGAGAGTTCAAAGTTTAAGGTTCAACATTCAAGGTTAAGGCAATAAATTCAAACTGATAAGACAAATACGAACTCAGGCAGTTAGAAGCTTGAATATAGTCAATAAAAACAGTTTATTACTAAAGAACTTTTGACTGCCCAGTGTTTAAGTCTATTTATATCCTGCCTGGAGTATTCCTGGGCATTTCCCTGACCCCTCTGGGACAAATCAGTTACAGACTGTCCCTGCTCATCATACTTGTTTTGGGCTCTCTGTGGCTCACTGTCTGGATCTTCAGCAGCAAACCCATAATGTTACTGTATTTAGCAATCGATTTAAAACCAGTCTGGCTTTGAATAATATGTTTCAGCCTGTCTTGTAAACTATGTGTTTTTTTGCTAGCTATTAAGTGCCTTAAAATAGCCCAGCAAGCTCAAAACTGGTTCGAACTGGACATCCATCCCATAGTCTTTGGGGTCTCCTTTGGGATAATCATTCTCTCCGTCCTGTTCACACTTATATTCAAAAATCATGTGCTGGATGCCAGGATTGTAGGCATCATAGCCGGCAGATTCGATCCAGAAGTCATCTTGCACAGGCAAAGCAGAAGCCAGAGGGAGGAGACCTACCAGACCAACATCTCCTACGGGGTGTCTGTCGAATACGGGGCCCAGCTAATGCAGGAAGAAGGACTGGAAATCACTTAGTCAAGCAGCCTCTTGCGAGTTGGCATAGGTATTTGCTCTCCATCCCTGGCCACCACCAGGTCCGGATGCAGGGCACCTGCCTGCTCCTTGAATTCTGCCAGGGAATTATACCTCTGGGAAAAGTGCAGCAGAACCAACTTGGAGACCCCGGCCTGTATGGCCAACTGGGCAGCCTGGGAGGCTGTGAGGTGACCATATTTCTCGGCCAGACCCAGCTCAGACTCTAAATAGGTGGCCTCTGCAACCAGCATGTCCGCACCCTGGGCCAACTCCAGGGCTGCCTGACAATACCTGGTGTCCAGGACATAAGCCAGGCTGGGGCCTGGTTTGTAAACTGCCACATCCTGCAGTCGCACTAATTGGCCCTTGATCTCTATGCTGCCTTGTTCTTTCAGAAGGCCTATCAATTCGCCTTGCAGAGCAGAAGGTAGTTTCCTGGGCTGTACAGTCCAGGAATCAGGCACCTGTAGACGGTAGCCCCAACTCTCCAGAGAATGACTAAGGGGGGTTGACAGGATCTGCAGCTTGTCCTGACTCAAGACCAGCCCGGGTTCCTGCAAAGGCATTTCCTTTATCTGCAGCCTGTTGTAGAATGATGCGCTCTGCAGCAGATGCTGCAAAAACCTGCGCCCCGAGGCTGGATAATAGATCTCCAATTTATGCTCTATCCCGGCTAGGGACAGACGCTGAATTACACCGGGCAGACCCAGGCAATGATCCCCATGGAAATGGCTGATAAATATCTTGCTGATTTTTGCTGCAGGCAGGCCAAATTGCACAAGCTGCCTCTGGGTCCCCTCCCCTGGATCAAACAAAAAAAACTGCCCCTCCCACTGTAAAAGGCAACCCACATGATTCCTGTTTTTAGTTGGCACCTGGCTGGCAGTACCCAGCACTGTCAGTATCTTGCTTGGCATTTTTATCCTGGCCTTTTTTCTGCAGTTTTTGTAAAGCCTTTTACTGCCCCATTCATAAATCTCAGCACTTATCTTATAAGATCTGGATTTAGATAAGTATTGTCAGCCAACACCTGGCTGTCAGCAGCTACTATCTATAAGCATATTTAGTATTGCATAATCAGGCCTAAACTGATAATGTTATCAAAAATGGTCAACAAACACAATGTGTTGTTTTTATTAGATTTTGCTTCAGATATCCTTGTATACAAGATCCAGGATCTGACCATGGCTGAAACAGCCCCTATGCTCTGCAGACAAACAGAAAACTCTGAACCAGACCTTACTGACCCTTGGTTTTATTTGCGCGGCCTGCAGCAGTTCAGCTTTTGTGACTGGCCTGAACTTATCAGCTGTGTTCTTTTCCTGGGAGGCTGCAACCTGGCCTGCCAGACCTGCCACAACAAGCAGCTGGCACAAAACTTTCTTGATTTGCCTTGTATCCCAAAGAATTACGTTTTTGACTATCTTCATGCCAGGAGAGCATGGCTGGACGGCATAGTGCTAAGCGGAGGAGAACCCACCTGCTGCCCTGGATTGGACAGCATGCTGCAGGAATTGGCTATATACGGTCTGCCCATCAAGCTGGATACCAACGGTCTGGACCCGGAACAGATCCGATATATTTTGCAAAGAGAACTGGTACAGTTGATAGCTGTTGATATCAAGGGGCCCTGGAGCAAGTATCCCCTTCTGTGCGGAGACAGATGCAGTCCTGCACAGGCCCAGGAGGCCTTAGAACGAATCTTTGCCCTGGCTGCAGATAACCCTGGCCGCTTTTATTTCAGGTGTACTAAAGTGCCTGCCCTGGATTCCATAGATATAAAAAAGGTGCAGTCCTACCTGCCCCGCGGGTTTCAACTGCATCTGCAAACATTTATTTTGCCCCATGGACAAGAAGCCAGTTCTGAGTCAAGATTAAGTTCAGTCGGCCATTAACCAGCGCTTACATCCTGAATCAAGCAAAAAGCACTAGGAGAAAAGTATGTTCATGGACAGTTTAGAACAAAGACTGACAGCTTCCCAACAGACGCATAACCCGCCGGAACAAATTCGCAAGCGCGACGGCAGACTGGAGACCTGGGCCGTAGGCCGTATTGCCCAGGCCATTTTAAAAGCCCTCCAAGCCAGCGGGGTCAAAGACCCTTTGTTGGCCAAAAGGCTGGCAGGCAAAGTAGAGAAAAAACTCTCTGGAATGCGCATCCCGGAACAGGAACAAGTGCAGGACACAGTGGAGCAAGTACTCATGGAGAGCCGGCTCTATAACATAGCCAAGCGCTACATCCTTTACCGGGAACAACGCCGGCAATTGCGCAGCCAGCAGGAAGCCTTCCTAGATATCGGGGCCACCATAGACAACTATGTACATAAAGAGGACTGGCGCGTTGCCGAGAACGCCAATATGGCTCATTCCTTCCAGGGGCTGATGCTCCACCTTTCAGGTTCGGTCCAGGCCAGATACGCCCTGGAAAAATATCCAGAAGAAGTCAGGCAGGCCCATGAACACGGCTATTTCCATATCCATGACCTGTCTTTTGGTCTGGCTGGATACTGCGCCGGGTGGAGCCTGAGAGACCTGCTTCTGGAAGGCTTCAACCTGGAAGGCCGCTGCTCTTCAGGACCAGCCAGGCACTTTGACTCGGTCCTGGGCCAGATGGTCAATTTCTTGGGCACCCTGCAAAACGAATGGGCCGGAGCCCAGGCCTTTAATAATGTGGATACTTACTTAGCGCCCTTTGTGCACTTTGACCAACTGGACTACAAGCAGGTCAAGCAGGCAGTCCAAAAATTCGTGTTCAACTTAAACACCACATCCCGTTGGGGAGGACAAAGCCCTTTTACCAATCTGACATTTGACTTGGTTCCGCCCGATCATATCGGCCAGGAGGCAATTATTATCGGCGGCAAACTACAAGACAGGACCTACAGCGAATTCGGACTGGAAATGGAAATGATCAACAAGGCTTTTTTGCAGGTCATGCTGGAAGGAGACTACCACGGCCGCATATTCAGCTTCCCTATCCCCACCTATAACATCACTCCCGACTTCCCCTGGGAATCAGAAGTGGGCGAGCATCTGCTACAACTCACCGCCAAATATGGAGTGCCCTATTTCCAGAATTTTATCAATTCTGATCTCAAGCCTGAGGATGTACGTTCCATGTGCTGCAGACTACAGATGGATCTGCGGGAGCTGCGCAAAAGGACTGGCGGTCTGTTCGGGGCCGGAGATCTGACAGGCTCCATTGGTGTGGTCAGCCTTAACCTGCCCAAACTGGGCTATCTGGCCCAGGACGAAGAAGACTTTTTGGATCTGGTCACGGAATATGCCAGCCTGGCCAGAGATTCACTGGAATTTAAACGCAAATGGATCACAGACAACATGGACAGGGGTATGTACCCATTTTCTCGCCGCTATCTCAAAAACGGGCTACAGAACCACTTCAGTACCATAGGCCTGATAGGAGGGCACGAGGCCTGCCTGAACCTGCTGGGCAAAGGCATTGAGACCCCGGCAGGAACCAGACTCATGCAGCGAACCCTAGAGCACCTGCGTCAACTAACTACCCAATTCCAGGAACAGACCGGCAATCTGTACAACCTGGAAGCCACTCCTGCGGAAGGCACCAGCTATCGTTTGGCCAAAATTGACAAGGGGCTCTATCAAGACATCCAAACTGCAGGGCAAAACACTCCTTACTACACCAATTCCACCACTTTGCCGGTACAGGCCACCGAAGATGTCTTTGCTGCCCTGGAACATCAGGAACAGCTGCAGCCCTTATATACCGGGGGGACTGTATTTCACACCTATCTAGGCGAAGCTGTGCCAGACACAAGTTCCTTGCGTACTTTCATAATCCGGGCCATGAGCAAAACCAAAATACCGTATCTATCCATCACTCCAACGTTTTCCATCTGTAAAGAGCATGGCTACCTGCGCGGAGAATACTGGCAATGTCCAGAATGTGGACAGGAAACAGAGGTCTATACTCGGGTGGTGGGCTACTACAGGCCGGTTAAGATGTGGAACAGGGGCAAGCAGGAGGAGTACAGCCAACGCAAGATGTTTACCCCTTTGCAGGAGCTGCAGGAGGAATAAAGGCCTTTGGCGGTTGATCCTACAAGGCTCCCAACAGTTTTCAAGGCTCCCCTAAGGAAAGGGGCGAAAAATCTTTCGCCCCTTTCCTTATAATTCCGAGCCATATTTAAAATAGGAGCTTTTAATGAGAGACTTCCGATTAACTCATTATCGTAGTCCACATAAATATATCTACTTTCTTTCAGCCCCGCCAGACACTATCTGGCCCCAAAGCACATAAAAACCTGTATTCTGTACTTTCAGCCTGCAAACAATAGCCTGAGCCAGGCACAAAAAAGGGCAAAAAGCTCTTCTCTCGAAACAAAAGGCCGGCCTTGCGGTCCAGTAGCAGGATGCTGGAGGCCCGGGTGCCGTATTCATGACCCATGATGAATATCTGGGACAAGAACCTCTCCAGCTCCAGGTCTACGCCCGTATCAGGCAGATCCTGATCCTGGAACCTATCGCGCCTGCAGAGCAAATTCTGCAAAGTTGCAGGATCAGGACTATCCTCCTGCTTGAGGTGTTTGGCCAAAAACCTTTTGCCAAGCTCCACCTTGGGCCAGGTGCTGTTCAAGCCACCGTTGCTCAGGCCATGGATCCCGGGCTGCAGTCTGCCCACAGAGTCAATATCACGGTTGCTGTAATAGTAAAGCTCATTGCCCCGGCCAAAGATCAGGCTGAATCCACTATACCCGGTTCCAGTCTCCTGCAGTCGATCCAGATACTCTTTTGGATTTGGCTCCTGCAAAAGATAGTCCCGGACCAACTCGCCCCTGGAAGGAAGATTTTCCACCTGCCCTTTTGCTTCCCGGAAATTGGTCAGCAAGGCTATAGAACCGGACATGGTCACCCCCAACCAGGTGCCTCCAGCCTCTAGATCCCTGCCTGCCAACACATGAGGGGCCTTTCCCCAAAAATGGGCCTTATTTGTGGATCTTTTATAGAACTCGTCCCGGTTGGCAGCCAGGATCAGGCTGTACTCCGGATGCTGGCCCAGGGCCAGAAAGGCCACGCACACTTGCCCTCCTCCTTAAATGATTTATCAGCAAAAAACCAAAAAGCAGTATCAATGCAAAAATTTGTATAGCATAACTCTTTAGTTTTTCTGTCCTTTGTCTTCTGTCATCTTAAAGTCTGGCCCCCAGGGCGTATCCTTTGTGTATAGCATCAAAGGCCAGGCCGATCTGTTGTGCGTCTCCCACTACATGGTGCTCCAGGCCCAACTCTTGGGCTGTTTCCTGCAGTGCGTTGTCCGACCTGGAGCCTGCTGCCAGGACCACAGAGTCTGCCGGGATAAATTCTTCACCGCCGTTTCTGGTCTGCACCTGGACCCCATGCTGCAAAATTTCCAGGACCTTAGTCTTGGTCCTGGTCTGCACCCTATAGCGCTGCAGGTTCTGGAGCATAGCCCAGCGGGAACTCTTGCCAATGTCCCGGCCTAGTTTGGACAGCATTTCCAGCAAAATTACTTGCTTAGTGCCCTGCAGGCTCATTTCACGCAGGTGCTCGCAATCCTCCACCTGATATGTTAGTAGAAATTGCAGTCCCTCTGCACCCAAAGTACCTTTCCTGGCCAGGTGCAGGGCTGTCTCCACACCCACAGCCCCCCCGCCAATAATTACTACTTTACGTCCCGGATAACACCTGTTTTGAAGCACATCCCAGGCCTGACAAACGTGTTCCTGGTCCACTCCCGGCATATCCGGTTTAATGGGGTTTGCTCCTGTGGCCAAAACCAGGACTTGTGGTTGTTCTTGCTGCAATACCCCCCTGTCCACTTTTCTGCCCAGGTATATCTGCACGCCTGCCCTTTGTACCTGCAGAGCCAGATCCCTGGCCAGGGTTGCAAATTCCTCCCGTCCTGGAGGAACAGCGGCCAGGTGGAGCTGTCCCCCCAAATAACTGCTTGCTTCATAGAGCTGTAC
>CAZLUR010000119.1:0-7505 GCA_964562725.1 uncultured Desulfohalobiaceae bacterium
GCACAACAGCCCTGACGATTCCGATCGCCCCGATGTACTCAAGGGCATCGGCATCTTGAGCGATTTGGGCCTCAGCAGTCCCTGGCTCAGGGCCGCCATACCTGCTGTGAGCTTGCATAACATGCAGTGCAGGGTCCACTTTTTCCTGCTCCAGGCCGTTTTCGGTCAGAATTTGCCGGGCCAGTTCCAGGCCTGCGCTGTAATGATTCTTTCTATCTATGCTGACCCCAATATCATGCACAAGAGCGCCGGCAGTCAGAACTTCGAAGTCAATGTTCCGGTTTTGTCCAAGCTTTTGGCACCAGGTGGTCATCCGTTCTACGTGATCCGGGCTGGCAACCTGTTCCTGAGCAAGATGAGCCTGCACTCTGGACCATACTTTATTTTGCAGGGCATTTAGTTTCATTTGAAGCCTCTTACACGAATTCTTTTAGTATTTCGCAGAGTTAACTCAGGAAACCACCTTTGTGCCTTAATCAAGCATGTCCTTGGTAAAGGAGGTTGCCTCTCTGCCGGTAATGCCTTGAACCATGACTTTGCATTTTGTCGACAAACTACAATCGGCATTAAGATTTGTCAATAAGTTTTTCAAAAATATGCAATATTAATCATTAATAGCTTAGTATTATTTAATAATTTTATTGAATATTCCAGAACTAGACTAATGCATCAGATTGCATTAGACTGCCTAAACCTTGAGTTTGGCAATAAACCCAGATCGAGCAAAAAGGCGTGGCACAAATGACATTCCTGCAATCCCATGTTGGCAAAAAGATCCTCATGGCTATCACCGGCCTGTTTATGCTGGCTTTTTTGCTGGCGCACATGCTGGGCAACATGACCTTTCATCTAGGCCCAGAGGCCATAAACAGCTACGCCAGGCAGCTGCAAAGCCTGGGGCCTTTGCTCTGGGTACAGCGTAGCTTCCTCATCCTGGTCTTTATTTTGCATCTCTGGCTGGGGCTTAGCCTGAGCCTGCAAAACGCCAATGCTGGTGCAGCCAAGTATGCCTTACGCAAGTACCAGCGGGCCTCACCCGCTTCCAGGAGCATGATTTATACCGGCCTGATCGTGCTTTGTTTTGGGGTTTATCACTTGCTCCACCTCACTTTCCGGGTCACCAACCCTGAATTCTACCAGTTTTTTGATCAGGCAGGACATTTGGATGTCTATAAAATGACTGGGCTTAGTCTCAGCAGTCCTCTTATTTCCTTGGTTTATTTTTTTGGACTGGCAGCGCTGCTTTTCCATGTCTGGCACGGGCTGGGCAGCTTCTTCCAGACTATGGGCTGGAACAGCGACACAAGTCAGCCCCTGCTGGAGCGAGGCAGCAAGATTGTAGCCCTGGTCCTTTTCCTGGCCTATTTATCCATTCCAGCCTCATTTTTATTATTCGGTCTCTAATTGCGGAGGATAAGACATGCAGCTTTCAGGCAACGTTCCAGCTGGTCCGCTCACTGCAAAGTGGGACCTGCATAAAACCACTGGGCTGAAGCTGGTCAACCCGGCAAACAAGCGGAAATATTCAGTGATTGTTGTCGGCACTGGTCTGGCCGGGGCCTCGGCAGCAGCCTCCCTGGCAGAACTGGGCTATAACGTCCAGGTTTTGTGCTACCAGGAAAGCCCCAGGCGGGCCCATAGCATTGGAGCTCAAGGCGGGATCAATGCGGCTAAAAACTACCAAAATGATGCAGACAGTATATATAGACTCTTTTATGACACAATCAAGGGTGGTGATTTTCGGGCCAGGGAAGCCAATGTCTACAGGCTGGCCCAGCTAAGTACAGCCATTATAGATCTGTGTGTGGCCCAGGGTGTTCCTTTTTCCCGGGAATACGGCGGGCTTCTGGCCAACCGTTCATTTGGCGGAACCCAGGTTTCCCGTACCTTCTATTGCAGAGGCCAAACCGGACAGCAGCTGCTTCTGGGGGCCTACCAGGCCATGATGCGCCAGGTTCAAGAAGGCCGGGTGCAGATCTTTGGCAGAAGGGAGATGCTGGACCTGGTGCTGGTAGACGGCCAGGCCAAAGGCATAATCGCCCGCAACCTGAGCACTGGAGAGCTGGAGTCCTATGCAGGGGATGCGGTAGTTTTGGCTACAGGCGGCTACTCCACTGTGTTCAACCTGTCTACTAATGCTGTAGGCAGCAATTGCGGCGCTCTGATGCGGGCCTATCGCAAGGGCGCATATCTGGCCAATCCCTGCTTCACCCAGATTCATCCTACATGCATTCCCTATTCTGGCAAATTCCAGTCCAAACTGACCTTAATGTCTGAATCTCTGCGCAATGACGGCAGGGTCTGGGTGCCCAAAAAAAAAGGCGATACCCGGGATCCTGCCCAGATACCAGAAGCCGAAAGGGATTATTATCTGGAACGTAAATATCCCAGCTTTGGGAATCTTGCTCCCAGGGATATTGCTTCCAGGGCAGCCAAGGAGGTCTGCGACCAAGGCCGCGGGGTAGGCCCCACAGGCTATGCTGTCTACCTGGATTTCCAGGACGCCTTCCAGCGCCTGGGCCATAAGGTCATGCAGGAGCACTACGGCAACCTGTTTGAAATGTATACATCGATCACTGGCGAGGATGTCTATAAGCAGCAGCGCATGCGCATCTATCCTTCACCCCATTATACCATGGGTGGGCTTTGGGTGGATTATAATCTGCAAAGCAACATTCCCGGGCTTTTTGTACTGGGAGAGGCCAATTTTTCAGACCATGGAGCAAACCGCCTGGGTGCCAGTGCTCTCATGCAGGGCCTCGCAGACGGTTACTTTATAATCCCTTATACTATAGGGGACCTTTTTGCCCGCAGCACTCCGGGTTTGGTCCAAGCAGACCAGGAGGAATTCACAAAAGCCAAGCAGGCAGTGGACAAACGTAACAAGGCTCTTTTGCAGATAAAAGGACAAAAAACGCCCCACGAATTAAGGATCCTGCTTGGCCAGACCATGTGGGACAAGGTGGGTATGAGCAGGAGTGAGTCCAGCCTGCAGCAGGCTTTGTCCAGGATAAGAGAAATAAAGCAAGAATTTTGGCAGGATCTGCAGGTCACTGGTACGGATCTAGATTTGAATCAACAACTGGAACAGGCCTGGCGGCTTGCTGAAGCAATTGATTTTGCTGAAGTTATGGCCCAAGACGCCCTGCAGCGCGAGGAGTCCTGCGGAGGGCATTTTCGAGTGGAATACCAGACCGAAGACGGGGAAGCCCTGCGCAATGATCAAGATTTTAGCTTTGTCGCTGCCTGGGAATACCAGGGAGCGGACAAAAAGCCCAAGCTACACACTGAGCCTCTGCATTTCGAAGAGATTGCCCTAAGCACAAGGAGTTATAAATAATGGACTTCCAACTGCGCATCTGGCGTCAACCAAACTCTGCAAGCCAAGGTCAATTCAAGGAATACTCAGCCCAGAATATTCAAGGCGAGATGTCGGTCCTGGAAATGCTGGACCAGGTCAACCAAGAGCTTATTCAAAAGAAAGAGGAGCCCATTGCCTTTGAAAGCGACTGCCGGGAGGGTATCTGCGGCATGTGCGGCCTGGTAATCAACGGAGTGCCCCATGGGCAGCAGAAAAAAACCACCACCTGCGAACTACGCATGCGCCACTTCCAGGATGGCCAGACCATTGTCATTGAACCCTTCCGCTCCAGGGCCTATCCAGTGCTCAAGGACCTGATCATTGATAGAACCGCCCTGGACCGGCTTATCCAAAGCGGGGGCTATATCTCCACCAGGGTGGGCAGCTCCCCTGAGGCCAACACCGTACTGGTGCCCAAGCAGGATCAGGAACAGGCCATGAACGCTGCAGAATGTATAGGCTGCGGGGCCTGCGTTGCAGCCTGCCCCAACAGTTCAGCCTCATTATTCGTAGGCAGCAAGGTGGCCCATCTGGCCCTGATGCCCCAGGGTAAACCCGAGGCCGTGCGCAGGGTGCTCAGCATGCTGGAGGCCATGCAAACCCAGGGATTCGGCCACTGCTCCAACCACTATGAGTGCCAGGCTGCCTGTCCCAAGGATATACATGTCAAGTTCATCGCCAAGATGAACCGGGAATTTTTAAAGACCCTGTTTCGCCGCAAGGACTAAACCCAAGACTGACTATGTGGATTTATGCCCTGGACCTGTATCAGTTCAAAATATAAGGTTCATTTCAGTCCCTGGAACCTGAGCCTTTTGACCCAGCAAACTAAGCAAGGTTAAACTTCCCTTATCCCGTTTCAAGTCAAGCCAATAACGCGGAACAATGTTTGAAGAAAATCTGGTTTTGGCCTTCACCCTGACTACCCTGGCTGGCCTATCCACTGGCATAGGAAGCTGCATCGCCTTTTTTACCAGCCACACCAACAAGACTTTTCTGTCCATGGCCCTGGGCTTTTCCGCAGGGGTGATGATCTATGTCTCATTTGTGGAACTATTGCCCGAGGCCCTGGAAATCCTGGAGCCTATTCATGGCCAGGAGCTTGCTGCCTGGCTGATGACAGCAGCCTTTTTTACCGGGATCTTTTTTATCGGGATCATTGACCGCTTGGTCCCGGAATATGAAAACCCCCATGAAGCCAGGAAAGTAGAGGAAGTTTCTACAGGAGTGGACCGGCAGAAAATGCAGCGCATGGGTATATTCGCAGCCCTGGCTATTGCTGTGCACAACTTTCCCGAAGGCCTGGCCACTTTTTTTGCTGTCCTGGCAGATCCCGCTCTGGGCCTGGCCATTGCAGTGGCCATAGCCCTGCATAACATACCTGAAGGAATAGCAGTAGCTGTACCCATATACTATGCCACCAAGAGCAGGGCCAAGGCTTTCTGGCTCTCCATGGCCTCGGGCCTGGCCGAGCCTTTGGGCGCACTGATCGGCTTTACCATGCTCAGACCTTTTATTACCCCAACCATGATGGGGCTCGTCTTTGCAGTTATCGCCGGCATTATGGTCTTCATCTCCCTGGACGAACTATTCCCAGCAGCAAAACAATACGGCAAAGGGCATCTGGCCATTTACGCTCTGGTAGCTGGCATGATGCTCATGGCCCTGACCCTGCTCCTGCTCTAAGAATACAATTTTGTTCCCCTCCTGCAAACTGCTGCCCCACCTATTGCCTAGTCATATTAATCTGCGCTTATCAGATACTGGGCAGTCAAAATTTTTTTAGGGTAATTATTCATTCTTTTGCTCAGATTTTTGAGCAGTCCTTTTTGCCTGCTTTTGCTAAGCAAGTAACAATTTTGTTGCATTATCCTACCTGCAATAAATCTACCGTCTATTAACCCATTGGAAATAAATAATAAATAAACTTGGTCTGCTTCTTGCTTCAGCCTGTTTAGGGATATTCCCAGTCCCTGCTCCAGGTTAAGTGCTGATTTTTTTGCTCAGTGCTGGGAGCAAATCCATCATTTCTAAAAAAGCAAAAGGAGGTAGTCCTGTGCAACAGATTCTGGAATTAAGCTATGCCCTGGATACATTTTATTTTTTAATTTCAGGGCTTTTGGTGATGTGGATGGCTGCCGGCTTCTCCATGCTGGAAGCCGGCCTGGTGCGGACCAAGAACACTGTAGAAATCCTGACCAAGAATGTCTCCCTGTACTCCCTGGCCTGCATCATGTATATGCTGATCGGCTACAACATTATGTACTCCGGCTCTTCCAGCTCCATTATCCCCGGCATCAGCTTTCTAGTGGGCGGAGACCACAGCGCGGCCAGTGTCCTGGCTGGAGGGGCAGACGCACCTTATTATTCGGACATAGCTGATTTTTTCTTTCAGGTGGTCTTTGTGGCTACAGCCATGTCCATCATTTCCGGCGCTGTTGCCGAGCGCATGAAGCTCTGGGCCTTTTTGCTGTTTGCAGTAGTGATGACTGGGGTCCTCTATCCAGTGCACGGCTTCTGGACCTGGGGCGGAGGCTTTTTGGACCAGCTGGGCTTCAGCGACTATGCAGGTTCAGGCATTGTGCATATGGCCGGGGCCTCTGCAGCCCTAGCCGGTGTTCTCCTGCTCGGCCCCAGAAAAGGCAAATACAGCCCTACAGGCAAAATTCATCCCATCCCGGGCGCCAACCTGCCCCTGGCCACCTTAGGCACCTTTATCCTCTGGATGGGCTGGTTCGGCTTCAATGGCGGCTCTGAGCTCAAGATCTCGGATGTGGAGTCAGCCAACGCAGTAGCCCTGGTCTTTGCCAATACCAACCTTGCTGCTGCGGCCGGACTGGTTGCAGCACTTATCACCTCCCAGCTCAAATTCGGCAAGGCAGACCTGACCATGGTTCTAAACGGCGCCCTGGCCGGCCTGGTAGCTATTACAGCTGAGCCTGCTGCACCCTCCATGATTCTGGCTTGTCTGATCGGGGCTCTGGCCGGGATAATTGTGGTCTTCTCCATCCTGGCCCTGGACAGGCTGCGCATAGACGATCCTGTGGGCGCCATATCAGTGCACGGGGTGGTCGGTATCTGGGGGCTGATTGCAGTGCTTTTTTCCAACCCGGATGCTACTTTACTGGGGCAGTTGGCAGGCATAGCAGTCATTTTTGCCTGGATGTTCGGCACCAGTCTGCTTATCTGGGCCTTACTAAAGAAGGCCATGGGCATCAGGATCAGCGCTGAGATGGAGTACCAGGGCATGGATCTTACTGAGTGCGGGCTGGAAGCCTACCCGGAGTTCGTGGCTGAACAGAGATAATAAGGCCTATTTTAAGAGTTGGGCAGTCACAAGTTATTTAATTAGAAACTGTTTTATTGACTATATTCAGGTCTATAACCATCTAAGTTCGTATTTTTCTTATCAGTTTGAATTTATTGCCTTAGCTTTGAACTTTGAACCTTGAACTTTGAACTCTCAAGTTAAGAGCACTATGCAATATTACACACAATACCCTAGGAGCAAGACATGAAAAAGATAGAGATCATTACCAGACCCTTTAAATTGGATGAAATCAAACAGAGCCTGACAAGCTTAGGCATCCAGGGCATGACTGTGACTGAAGTCCGGGGCTTTGGGCGCCAGAGAGGGCACAAGGAAATTTACCGTGGCGCAGAGTATCAGGTGGACCTGGTGGCCAAGATCAAGATCGAGGTGGTTGTGGGCGAAGAATTGCTGGAACAGGCTGTGAGCGCTGTCCAGGAAGCAGCCAAGACCGGCAAGGTGGGGGACGGCAAAATCTTTGTCTCTTCAGTAGAAGACACTGTTCGGATCAGGACCGGTGAAAGGGGTCAGCAGGCGGTCTGACTTGAGTCAAAGACCAGGCATATGGACTCCAAAGCGAGCTAGGCCCGCAACCCAACCAAGAGAATCTTGAACCGCCCCCCGGCACCTATCTCTAATACTTATAAGCTGCCTGGACTCAGACCGTCCATGTTTTAACTCAGAAGATGGGTGCCGGGTCAAGGTGCTAAGGTCGCCAAGTAAGAAAGGCAAATAAAAAAGCGGCCTTGTGCAGAAAACTTTGCGTACTTGGCGACTTAAAGGTCTAAGAAACATTATACCAACCACCCCTGCCCCTCCTTGCCAAGGAGGGGA
>CAZLUR010000120.1:0-7384 GCA_964562725.1 uncultured Desulfohalobiaceae bacterium
CCGGCAGCAGGGTCCTGGATTTAGGTTGCGGGGAAGGGGAACTGCTAAGCTACCTGCAGGAGACGAAGGACGCCAAATGTACTGGAATCGAATGCGACGAGGAAAAAGTGGCCCAGGGCATCTTTAATGGAGTGACTATCATCCATGGAGATCTGCATGCGGAGATCCAGGACTATGCAGATCTCAGCTTTGACTATGTAATCTTGAGCCAAACCCTGCAGCAAGTAATCAGGCCTGCACTCCTGCTACACGAAATGCTCCGGGTCGGGCGCAGGGGCATTGTCAGTTTTCCCAATTTCAGTCATTATCAAAACAGGCTGTATTTGCTTTTTAAGGGCCGAGCCCCGATTTCCAGGGAATTGCCCTATGAATGGTTCGATACTCCAAACATCCGGGTCATTCCCTTACTGGACTTTCGGCGCTTTTGCCGCGTCTTTGGTTTCAAGGTCCTGCAGGAGATAGCCATCAGCACCTATCACCAGGAAAAACAAGGACGCAGGGTGCGCTTTTTGCCCAACCTGTTGGCCAAGTACGGTATCTATCTTTTGGCCCGAGAAGAATAGCTTTCAACTGCTCAACGCATGACCCGCAAAGAATTGAGCACAGCCAGCAATGCCACGCCCACATCTGCAAACACCGCAGCCCACATCCCGGCCAAACCCAGGGCACCCAGCACAAGCACCAGGGCCTTGACCCCCAGAGCCAGAAAAATATTCTGCCAGACCACAAACTTGGTTTTATTAGCTATTTGTATCGCTTCTGCCAATTTACCTGGTTCATCTTGCATGAGCACTATATCAGCAGACTCTATGGCAGCGTCTGAGCCCAGCCCCCCCATGGCCACTCCCAGATCCGCCCTGGTCAATACCGGAGCATCATTGATCCCGTCACCCACAAAGGCCAGTAATTGTCCGGATTTTTGCCCGGCCAGAATGTCCTGCAAACGCTCCAGCTTTTGGGCAGGCAAAAGCTCAGACCAGTAGCCGTCCAGACCCAGCTTGCCTGCCACCTCCGAGGCCAAAGTCCGGTTATCCCCAGTCAGCATATACTGCTTTTTGACACCCAGCTCACGCAACTTATCTATGGCCTGCCTGGCTCCGGGTTTTAAACTGTCACTGATCTTGATGCAGCCTGCATATTTATTATTCAGGGCCACATATACACAGCCCTGGCCCTGGTCCGGGGTATGATCCACCTGCAGCCCGTTTTCCAGCAACCAGGCCCTGCTGCCTACCAGAACCCTGCCCCGGGGCATATTATAAACCAGGCCTTTGCCTTTGAACTCACGCAGATCCTGAACCAAATCCTCAGTTTGCTCTTGCTCCAGTGTCTGCAAAATTGACCTGGCAATGGGATGGTTGGAATAAGCCTCGCCCCATGCAGCAAGCTGCAGGACCTCTTCATGGCTGAAGCCAGGTTTGGCCAGGACTTCCTGCACTTGAAACCTGCCTTTAGTCAGAGTACCGGTCTTGTCCCAGATTACTGTGTGCAATTTGTTCAACCCTTCCAAGTAATTGGCTCCCTTAACCAGCACACCCTGTCTGGAGGCTGCACCAATGCCGCCAAAAAAACCCAAAGGTATGGAAACCACCAGGGCGCAGGGACAAGATACCACCAAAAAGACCAGCCCCCGGTAAAACCAATCTGCAAATTGCGGGGGAGCTGTATAAAGCCCCTGTAGCCAGGAAAACTGATAAAAAAGCATGGGCAGGGCAATAATGGCCACGGCTCCTGCCACCACTGCCGGGGTATAATACCTGGCAAACCTGGTAATAAATCTTTCTGTGGGTGCTTTCTGGGCAGCTGCATTTTGCACTAATTCCAGGATCCTGGCTACAGTAGACTCCTGGAAGGGCCTTTTCACAGCAAGCTCCAACAGTCCGCCCTGATTGATTAAACCCGAGAGCACCTCCTGACCCTGGCTGAAAGTCCTGGCCCCGGATTCCCCGGTCAGGGCATAGGTCTCCAGGCTGGCCCAGGGACCCAGAAGCACCCCATCCAATGGCACCCGCTCCCCAGGCCGGACCTGGATCACATCTCCGGTGCGCACCATTTTCGGGTCTATTTCCTGCAGTCCGTCAGCTGTTTTCAGCCGTGCGAAATCCGGGCGCAGCTGCATTAGTGAACTAATGGAGCGTCTGGAACTGGCTACTGCCGAATCCTGAAACAGTTCCCCAACTTTAAAAAAAAGCATCACTGCCACAGCCTCGGCATAGGCCTCAATGGCCAGGGCACCCAATGTGGCCAGACTCATCAGAAAAAACTCGTCAAAGGCCCTGCCCTGCAGGATATTTCTGCCTGCACTGAGCAAAATATCCCAACCCACCAGGACATAGGCCAGAATGAACATGGATATGGTTAAGGCAGGCAGATCTAGGAGCCGAGGCAGATGCTCCAGGCTAAGTGCCAGGATATAGAAGAGCGCGCCAGGCAGAAGGTGCAGGAGCTCATATTTCAAATCAAAACTCTTTTCCTCCTGCTGTGCAGATGCCTTGCAGGCCCCGCTGCATGAGGCCACAGATGCATCTGACTCTTGCTCCAGCCCTTTGTTTTGCTGTTGCCAGGTGCTGCTCTGGGTCATGAATCATGCTCCAATATAAAGTTGATCCTTATTTTGCCTAGCTTCAATTCTTCAGATGTCTCTGTGTTGCAGGAATTTTGTTTTGAATTTGGATCTTGGATGTTGTAGATGTAGATTGTTTGTAATATGTGATTTGATTGTTGGGATTTTTTCATCCCCAGGATTTTGCCTGGGAACCTCTTTTTTCTTATGACTCCGGCCATCCGCGCACAACTACTCCTGCACGTGCTCCAGGGCCTGGGCCAAAAGTGTCTGCACATGCTGGTCATCCAGACTGTAGAAGACATTCTTGCCCTCCCGCCTGTATTTCACCAGCTTGGCTGCCCGCAAAAGGCGCAGCTGGTGGGAGACAGCAGAAGTGTTCATGTCCAGGACCCGGGTTAGATCGCAGACACAGAGCTCGCTTCTGCAAAGGGCCAGCAGGATGCGCAGCCTGGTGCCGTCCCCCAGGACCTTGAATACACCTGCCAGCTCCTGCACCAGGTCCAGGCTCAACTCCCCGCACTTGGCCTTTTGCACTGCATTCGGATGGACGCAAGTTTCCTGGCAAATGTCTGTAGCCTTGTCCTGCATTGTTTGACCTCAGTGGATAATCATTTGAACATATGTTCATATAATACAATTTAAAGAGACTGTCCAGTTTTTTCTCTGATTCCCCTTTTTACCACCTGTCTTCAGGCGGAAGGGAGTGAGGGTTGTCCTTTGCGGCACAATAGATGTGTCAAGGCACTAGTTGGAGCGAGAGGCGAACACCCTTTTGGGCTGATATTCCCATGTTTGGTTGTGCCTATTTTGGACATGGGAGTTAACAGGAGATAAAGCACCAAGAACGAGGAACTAAAGACTATTCATCAGGCGCAGCGTACAGGCCAGACATAAAACTCTGCCCCTGGTTTATGACCCACTCCCACCGCGCCCTTATGCATATACAGGGCAAATGCCCAGTCAGGCTCGAACATGCTGCTGCTGGAGGACCAATAGACCTCCTGCACATCCAGGAATGGATGTCCGGATGTCAGGGCAGGGGTATGCTCCTGGGCGTCCACCAGGGATTCCAATTCATTTATATTTGGTAGATGCCAGCCTTCAGGATCCAGGCCTGGATTCAGCTCATTTATGGCCTGCAAGGCCTGCTTCCAGTTCACTGGACCTACCAGATCAGCAGTCCTGGCCCAGACCAGGTCTGTAAGCTTGTCCCAGATGCCCTGCTCCAGCTCCTGGAACCTTGGCTGGGGCCAAGGAATACCTATCCCCAGTTCAGCATCCTGGCCTTGTCCCGGATCTTGCACCAGCCTGCCCCGGAGGTCTGCACAAAAGCGCTGCCCTGTGGCAGGCAGGACATTGCTTTTGCCGCCCACCGGCCAGAGCATGTAGAAGTTGTCCTTGGCCCCCCAGAACATCCTGCCTCCGGCAAAATGCACATACCAGGCATAGGCTGGGTACATGGCAGAGGAGGTCGCAGTCCAGTACCAGGTTTGTTGCAGGCCCTGGAAGGGGTGCCCGGGTTGCAAGGCTGGCTTGCTTGCACTGTGGCTAATCAGGCTGCGCAACTCCCTGCGGTTGGGCAGTCTCCAGTCGGTGCGACCCAGGTAAGCCTGCTGGCTCAGGGTCTGCACCGCCTGCAGAGCCTCCTCCCAGCTCAAGGGAAACTGAAAGAGATCAGGGCTATTTAGCCAGTACAGGCCGGTGGCCTGATCCAGGACCAGGCCCTTTGGGCTAGCCGGGATAAACCTGGGCTGGGGAATTCTTTCCCCAAGCAGCAATTCCCCGTCCTGCAAAGTGCCCTGGCAGTCCAGTTCTTTGCCCAGGGAATCAAAGCAGCGCTTAAGCTCTGTCTGCAGAAAGTTTTTGCACATAGGCTCTGATTGCAATTTCATGCAATTTTATGTTGGCTGAACCGCCGCCCGCAGTTGCTGGGGCTGGAAAAAACGCAAGCGAAGCGCATTGCTGACCACTGAGACCGAGCTCATGGCCATGGCTGCTGCAGCGATCATGGGGTTCAGACTGGGTCCGCCGCACAGCAGCAATACTCCTGCGGCCACAGGGATGCCCAGGCTGTTATAGAAAAAGGCCCAAAACAGGTTCTGCTTTATATTGCGCACAGTGGCCTTGCTGAGCTGGATAGCGGTGAGCACCCTCTGCAGATCCCCCTGCATGAGCACAATGTCCCCGGACTCGATAGCCACATCAATGCCTGTACCCATGGCCAGGCCCAGGTCAGCCTGAGCCAAGGCAGGGGCGTCGTTGATGCCATCCCCGACCATGGCCACCTTGCGGCCTTTGGCCTGCAGCTTCCTTATCTCTTCTGCCTTGTGCTCAGGCATGACCTCGGAGATGACCTGATCCAGCCCCAGCTGATCAGCCACTGCCTGGGCTGTGATCCGATTGTCTCCAGTGAGCATGATCACCTCCAGGCCTATTTCCTGCAGTTTAGCCAGGACTTCCTTGACCCCGGGCTTGATCTGGTCAGCCACCGAGAGGAGCAAGGCGGGTACTGTATCCACCACAGCCAGCAGCGGGGTCTCGCCCTTGCCTGCCAGGTCCTGCATCTGGCTGCTAAGCTCCTGTTCATCCAGGCCCTGGATCTGGTTTTGGCGCATGAACTCCATATTGCCTATCAGGATCTCCCTGTCCTGGATCCTGGCCTTGACGCCCAGGCCGGAGATAGCCTCAAAAGCCTGCGGCCTGGGCAGTGTAGTGCCTAATCTGGATTCTGCTCCCTGGACAATAGCCTTGGCCAGAGGGTGCTCAGATTCCTGCTCCACCCCTGCCACCAATCTCAAAACTTCGTCTTCAGCCCAATTGGAGGAGCTCAGAGGCGCAGTCCTGCTCAGGGCAGGCCGGCCTGTGGTCAGGGTTCCGGTCTTGTCCAGGACCACGGTCTGAATATTCTTGGCGCTCTCCAAGGCCTGGCCGCTTTTGATGAGCACTCCCAGCTGGGCCCCTCGGCCGGTGCCCACCATAATCCCGGTGGGAGTGGCCAGGCCCAGGGCGCAGGGACAGGCAATGACCAGGACTGCAATAAAGATACGCAGGGCAAAGGAGAACTCTGACTGGGCCAAAAAGAGCCAGGCCAGAAAGGCCAAAACAGCTATAGCGATCACCACAGGCACAAAGTATAGGCTGACTTTGTCCGCCAGGTTGGCAATAGGTGCCTTGGAGCCCTGGGCCTCCTGCACCAGGCGGATGATCTTGGCCAGGGTGGTTTCCTGGCCCACTTTTTCCGCGCGCATGCGCAAAGAGCCATGGGAGTTGTAAGTGCCGCTGAAAACCTGATCTCCCGGCTTTTTGCTCACAGGCATGCTCTCTCCGGTAAGCATTGACTCGTCCAGGCTGGAATGGCCCTCTGTGATGCGACCGTCCACCGGGATCCTCTCCCCGGGCTTGACCAGGAGCAAATCTCCGGGCTGGATTTGGTTCACTCCAACTCGAACATACTCCTGGCCTCGGATCACTGTAGCCTCCTCAGGCCTGAGCTGCATGAGCTGTCTGATAGCATCAGAGGTGCGCACCTTGGAGCGATTCTCCAGGAATCTGCCCAGAGTGATCAGGGTCAGGATCATGGCCGCGGACTCAAAGTACAGATCGTGGGCCCGATGTACAGCCTGATGGCCCAGGGCAATCTCCGCCAGGTTCCAGAGGCTGTAGACAAATGCCGCGCCTGTGCCCACCGCGATCAGGGAGTCCATGTTCGGGGCCAGGTAGGCCAGGGACTTGAATCCCTGCTGGTAGAACTCCTTGCCCAGGAGCACAATAGGCAGGGTAAGCAAAAGCTGGGCCAGGGCAAAGTTAAGCGGCGCCCCATCAGGACTGAGACTACTGGGCAGGTTCAGACCTACCATCTCGCCCATGGAGATCAGCATCAAAGGGATGACCAGCAAAAGGGAGAACACTAAACGGTTTTGCAAGCTCTTCAACCTGGCCTGCATCTCCTTTTCCTGCTCCAGACCTGGCTGCTCCTCTTCCCTAGCCAGGGGGCTGGCTTGGTAGCCTGCCTTTTGCACCGCATTCATCAGCTGCTGCACCTCTGTCTGGGCTGGATCTATAATCACCCTGGCCTTTTCTGTGGCCAGGTTGACCTCTGCTTCCAGGACCCCGGGCAGGTTCTCCAGGGCCTTCTGGACTCGGGCGGAGCAGGCAGCGCAGGTCATGCCCTGGATTGTCAGGTCGATGCGGGCCTTTTCCTGTGGCAATTCAGCCTTGTATCCCGCCTCCTCGACTTTTTGCATGATCTGCTTTGCATCCAGTACTGCAGGATCCCAGCTGACCTGCATCTTCTCAGTAGCCAGATTTACACTGGCAGAGACTACACCCTGCAGGGAGGAGACCTCGTGCTCCACCCTTGAAGAACATGCGGCACAATGCATGCCCAGAATTCGAAAGGTCTGTTTTTGCTCATTGGTTTTTGCGCTGTCCTGGGTCTCCTGCATGCTACCTCCTTACAAAAAATATCCGGCGGCCAACAACCAGGCCGCCGGATGTCTTGTTAGATTTTCTGCTTGCTTACCAATTGCCCCAGGACTTATGCTGCATCATGCCCTGGCCCATGCCTGGACCACCAGGCCTCGTGCCAAAACCCATTCTGGGACAATAACTGCCTGAACCCGTCATCCTGGGATCAAAATAATAGATACCTTGTTTGCGCTTCCCCAAGTTCATCTTGGTACGCAGGCTGAACAACTCGCTGTGCAGCTCATTGATCTCATCCACCAATTTATTTACTTTGACTTCATCCACTTCAGCAGCTACCATGTGTGCGTTCAATTCTGCCTTTTTGGCCAGAACATTGGCCCGCAAAGAATA
>CAZLUR010000121.1:0-7170 GCA_964562725.1 uncultured Desulfohalobiaceae bacterium
TGGCAGTGCCTGCAGTAGGATTTGGTTTCGCACCCACTTTCATTGCCCTGCTCTTATACGGGGTCTTGCCCGTGGTGCGGAACAGCATTGCAGGCTTGATGGCTGTGCCTGCTTCAATCAAGGAAGCTGCTGCAGGCATGGGCATGTCCGGGCTGCAGATCCTGTTCAAACTGGAACTGCCCTTGGCTTCAGGCATACTAATGGCTGGAGTACGGACCAGTGTAGTGATTAACACCGGGACCGCTACATTGGGCGCTACAATTGGTGCCGGAGGGCTTGGAGCGCCCATAATGGCAGGATTGATCGGGGATGAACCAGCTTTTGTCCTGCAAGGTGCAATCCTGGCAGGGCTTTTTGCTGTTTTTGCGGATAGGATCCTGGCCAAAGTCCAAACCAGGATGAGCCGTATGGGAGGATGAGACAATATAAGGCCCGCTTATTGCTAAGCGGGCCTTGCAGGGCTAAAGCCCGAACTCTCCATCGCCCATGCCGCCTCCAAACCCAAAATCAGGCTCTGGCTCTTTCTTTTTCTCTTTTTCTGCAGCTGCTGCCGGGGCTGCAGCGCCTTCACCAGAAACAGTGACCACACCATGTTTTTTGACTTCCTCGATCTTGGCCAGTAGATCATCCACCTTTTGCAGGTATTCGTCCACCTTGGAGGCAGAAGCTACAATCTTTTTCTCCCCTTCATCCTTCATTTGGGCTTCATAGTCCTGGACCTTGCTCTCCAGGGCTGCAATCTTTTTCTTGTTTTCTTCCAGCCGGCCTTCGTATTGGGCGATCTTGTCTTTTTGTTCTTGGATGGTCTTTGTATATTCTTCCAACTTAGAGAAGATATTGTCCACCTCTTCCTGTACATCAGCTGGCAGACTCAAGACTGAAACATTCTCGCCCAGTTCAGTGACTTCTTCCCGTTTCAGGCGTGTAAGGTCCGGGTGTTGCTCATAGATCCAGGCCTTGCTCAGGGCCGAGGCAAACGGTGCTACTTCCTTGTCTACCTGCTTCTGGGTCATGAAGCCCAGAAGCTCCAATACGTCTTGATTGTACTCCCCGGGTTTGCCCCTTAGGTAGGCCACGAATGTTTGTATGGGAAATACTTTCCGAGCTTCTGCCATGATAGCCTCCTTATTTTATATGACAAACAATTTGTCCTGTTTGCTCTGGATTTCAGTGGAGATCCTGCCTGTGCGCCTGGCATAGGCCAGGGCGGCCACTCTGTAGACCAAGTGGCCCAGCTTGGACCAGGGCAGATAGGCAATAAGCATGAATACACTGACCAAGTGCACATAATAGACAATATAGGCCAGAGGTGCCACATAAGCCAGCCTGAACAGCTGACTGAGAATACCGCTGATGGCAACCACCCAGATTAGGCCCAAAAGGTACCAGTCATAATAGGATGAGGCATCTGTACCAGTATCATTAAGGCGTCTTTTTGTCATGTAGACCAGGCCCACGACCATAGCTATTGCACCGAAATTAGCCAAAATTTTGACCGGATTCCACAAGGGCATGGGGTATTGCATGTGCAAAAAGGGGATAATCCTGCCGCCCCAATGGGTGAAAGCTATAATACCAGTGACAATAAACAGGGCAATAAAGCTGTAGAAAAGCACCAAGTGGCCTTTAAACCTTTGCTGGTGAGTTTCTTCCTGCCCGCAGTCCTTCCATTTTTTATGAGTCAATACCTCTTCCTTGATGACCTGATACAGGCTGATCAAGATATTGGGCGGTTTTTTGTAGCCTACTACAAAGGTTTTAGGCTGGGCGTCAAATGCTGCGAATAGATTTCTGATGCCTTTATAGAAGATATAGAGCACAAACAAGGCAGAGAGTCCAAACACAGGGTCTATGGTAAAGTCTCCAGGGAAAATAAGGCCGAATATTATCTCCCCGTCTTGGGTAGGAAAGGCAGAGCCCTGCAAAGTGCCTGTTATGAGCCAGATAACCAGAAAGATGACAGCGGGTATAGCAATTAATTTAGGCAGGTGCAGAACTGAACTCATCCATCTGCCTAAAAACTCTGGGCCCACCAGATTGCGGTAGGCCATATTGCGTAAACTGGCCATGAGTTCTCCAGGGTTGGCCCCTCGAGGGCACATATCAGAACATTGTCCGCACTTATGGCAGAGCCACATGTCAATATCATTGACCAGCTTTTCTTTTTGGCCCCATTGAGCCCAGACCATTTCCTTGCGGGGAAAAGACCTGTCCATGGGGGACAGGGGACAGATTACACTGCAGGTCGCGCATTGATAGCACTTTTTTACATCCTGGCCGCCTGCAGCGCTTAGTTCTTTAATGAATTGCAGATCAGGTTTAATACGCTGAACGTTCGACATATGCCTCCTCCTCGACTAGAAGCCCTTAAATGGGTTCGGCCCTAATTGCAAGATTTCCTGGACAAAATTATCAATTATTTCCGGTATCCTGTCGTAATCATCAATAGCTACCTGCTCCTGTCTGACCCGTTCCAGTTCGATACCTAATCTGTCCAGTGTTTCTCCTATGTTCTGCATCCTGCGCTCACAGAGCTCAGAGCCCTTGATGAAATGGCACTGATAATCATCACCGTATTTACAGCCCAGCAATAGACATCCATCGTTGCCTTTGCCCATGGCATCGGCTATCCAGATGGTGTTCACCGAACCTAAGCAGCGGACAGGGATGATCCTGACATAAGGGCTCCATTTCTTGCCGCGCATGGCAGCCATGTCCAAAGCAGGATAGGCATCGTTCTCGCAGGCCAGGATCAGGATTCTGGGCCCGCCCGCCTCGATTTCTTCTGGGACCTTGATCTGGGTGATCATGCTGCCTACCTGGCCTACACTGTAATTGTCAAAGGCTATTACGCGCTCAGGACAAGCACCCATACAGGTCCCACATCTTCTGCACCTGCCGGTATTGGGCTTGGGAGTGCCTTTTTCATCATCATCCAGGGCACCAAAGGGGCACTCTTCAGTACATCTTTTGCACTGCGTGCAGCGCACAAAATTGAACTTGGGATAAGACAAGTCCCCGGACCTGGGATGCACAGCCATGCCCTTATTCACGGACTCCAGGCATTGAATGGCTTTCAGCGCTGCTCCCTGGGCGTCAAATCTAGATTTGGCCAGGGTCATCGGCTGGCGGACCGTGCCTGCAGCATAGATGCCTGTACGCCTGGTTTCATAGGGGAAACATATATAGTTGGAATCGGCAAACCCATCAAAAAGGCCCAATTCCGGGAAGGCCTTGCCCTGTCTATAAGCCAGCTGTACCACCGGATCCAGGGCAGTAGTAGGCACTAAGCCAGTGGGCACTACCACCAGGTCAGCCTCTATTTCGATGTCCTCTCCCAGCAAGGTATTTTGCACCTGGACCACGAGCTGCTCATTTTGGTCAGCATACACTGAGCTGACTTCGCCTTTGCTGAGCATAATCCCGGGCTCGTCCTGGGCATGTTTATAAAATAGTTCGTTAATGCCGGGGATCATCATATGTTCGTAAATCAGATAAGCCAGGGCATCTGGCAGCAAATCCCGGACATATCCTGCCTGCTTCAGAGCGGTCAAAGAAGTGATTTCAGAGGTATAAGGCAGGTGCCTATAGGATTCGGTTTTTTCAAAAAATTCTTCTATAACCGGCTCCTCGCTTGCTTCCTGGGCCTGTGCTGCAGCCTTTTCTGCTTCTTCCTTTTCCTTTTGTTCCTGGCGGGCAAAATCATCCAAAAGATGGCTGAAGCCTAAGATAAACACTACATGTGCCGGTTTTTTGCCGTTGCTGGGCCGGACAATCTCCCCCTTTAGAGCCATCTCTTCCAATTGCATGGTTGTGATAATGTCCTTGAATTTGCCGTAACCCAGAGGCTGCAAATATTTGCTGTCCTGGGGCTGCCAGCCAGTAGCCAGCACCACAGAGCCTATCGAAACTTCTTCTTCTGCGGAAGATGTTTTGATTTTGGCTGTAAATTGTCCAGGTTGCCCTGCAAGCTCTTCCAGGCTGCTGGAGGTCTGAACAGTAATGCCCTTGTGGTCCTGGACCTGCTGTATTAGTTGATCAATTCCAGTATCCTGGGCCTGGGTATAGGGGGGGCTCATGGGAAAAGTCTTGAACATTTTGGCTGCGTAACCGCCCAGTTGTTTTTCCTTTTCCACCAACACTACTTCATAGCCGGCCTTTGCACAGCTTAAGGCTGCATGCAGGCCGCTCCAGCCCCCGCCCAAGACCAGAATCCTGTTGGTGGTCTCCAGGGGTTCTGGTTCAGGGAGCTCTGTCTTTTGTAGTTTGCTGACTGTCATATTCACATAGTCCAGGGCCATATCCTGCAGGAGCTGAGGAGGACCTTGTGCATCGTCCCGGGCATGGCCTTCCGGGTCCTTGTAGCACATTACGCACTGTTCCCTGAGATTGACCCTGTCCACC
The DNA here is from genome assembly GCA_964562725.1 of uncultured Desulfohalobiaceae bacterium. Lineage (GTDB taxonomy): Bacteria > Desulfobacterota > Desulfovibrionia > Desulfovibrionales > Desulfothermaceae > CAZBUB01. The sequence goes on from CAZLUR010000121.1 coordinate 4,405, forward strand.
AGAACCTGGGGCCCAAAGTCGAAAAGCTCCTGGTCCACCCTGGGAGATGAGCCGCAGATGCAGACTGCATCGATTGCGCCGGAGTCAATGTCCTCCTGGATGGACTTGCGACCTTTATCCCCGGCCAAGACATCTTCTATCTTGATCACAGGGCATTGAGTGCTCCATTTGTTTTGCAGCTTCTCTGTCAGGGCGTCCAGGTCCAGAAGCTGGCCCAGGTTTGCCTTATCAAAGTATACACCGATTTTCTCGGCCATTGGTTACCTCCCTCTCACCGTTTGGATGGCTTGCATTGCAGCACCTGTAGCTGATTGAGCTGATTTCATCACATCCAGGGGCTCCACAGCACAACCTGCTGCAAAAATGCCTTTTTCCTCGGAGCCGTGCACGAAGCCTATGTCATCCACAGCAATATCCATGGGCAGATTCTGGCCTGCAAGGCTGGGCTGCATGCCAGTAGCCAGGACTACCAGATCAAAGCACTCTTGGGTCTTATGGCCTGTAATGGCATCTTCCGCAGTGACCCAGATGCTGCTGCTCCTGATGTCTTCTTCCACTGCAGCCACTTTGCCCTTTACAGTCCTGACGTTTTGATCGGCCAGGATTTTTTGAGCGAAATTCTCATAACGGCCAGGGGTGCGCAAGTCAATATAAAAGATACTTACCTGGGACTCAGGGTATTGCTCCCTTACGTATTGGGCCTGTTTCAGGGAGGCCATACAGCAGATATAGGAGCAATAAGTCAGGTGGTTTTCATCCCTGGAGCCAGCGCACTGCACAAAAGCCACTTTTCGCGGTGCCTGGCCGTTGGAGGGGCATAAGATCCTGCCCTGGGTAGGACCGCAGGGTGCAGCCAAGCGCTCCATTTGCATATTAGAAATGCAGTTTTGTATTTTGCCTGCCCCCAGATTGCTCAGGTTGGTCACATCGTAAGGCTGCCAGCCAGTGGCCAAAACGATGCTGCCCACCTGCAGGGTGATGGTTTTTTCTTTGTCCTCCAAATTAATAAACTTGCTTTTGGCCAATTTCTTTTTATCATTCTCGCTTAAATGTTCCGGCTGCAGCACATAGCGGTGGGGATAGGCAAAGGGAGTATCCATGTACAAGGGCTTTTTCTTGCTCAAGCCGAATTCGAAATCATTGGGAATTTCCTGGCTCAAGCCTGCAGCAAGCTCGCTTAGGTCGGCACTGACCGGTTCGGTATGTCTGGGCCGAATGTTCACAGCTACCTCATAATTGCCAGGTTCTCCGCTAACTGTGACTACTTGAGCCAAGGTGAAGCATTTCAGATTTGGATTTTTCTTGATGCGCTGGAATTGTATTTCCAGGCCGCAGGAAGGAGGGCAGAGCTTGGGGAAATATTTGTTAAGCTGCGCAACCCTGCCTCCTAAATACGGGGCTTTTTCCACCAAATATACTTCATGGCCGAGTTCAGCTGCCTCCAGGGCGGCAGTGATCCCACTGAAGCCACCCCCGATTACAAGTATACTTTTTGACATTTGCTCCCTCCCTGTAACAACTTAAATGGCTAAACGCTGACCCGCCAGAAAATGGTGCAGCCTTTTATGTAGATCAGCATATAAATTATTGGGCAGAAATAATCAAATCCCAGCTTGCAGCACCTGTTTCAGCTGCAGTTGACCAGAGCGCTAACCGGTAATCTTTTCAGGGCAAAATGGTCTATGCCTAAACTAACTAAGCTCATTGTCCAGAAAAATTTTTAGCACGGCTTTTGCTAAATGTCGGTTTACTTAGTTCAGGCTTAGGCCATTTTCTCAGCAAGCGGGCCGCAAGCCATATGGCTTGCGGCCCGGGGTGTCCAGGACTAGTCCGGGATGATTTGATAGTATGGACGTTTAAACAAGTTGGTTTCACCTTTTTCCGGGTCATATTTGGAGTTTACAAAGCACATCCATTTGGCGTCGTCAAGCCCCATATGGTCAGCGCGATAGTAAAATCCCGGGTAGCGGGATTCTTTGCGGAACTCAATATGCTGCATGTGCAGGCGCACTGTCCACAATCTATGGAACTGCTCCCAGCAGCGCAGCAGTTCGTGCAGATCCCTGGCACCTAATTTGGCAGAGTCCTCTTCCAGCATGTCCAGCAGTTTAAAACCTGCCTTGAGCATGGCCTCTGAAGTGGTGTAATAGGTTGCACAACCCCCGCCGTATTCGTCTGTGGACTTGATCAAACGGAACATGAAGTTCCGGGGGGTGATGTACAGGGGGTTCACGCTGGGATCAGTGGATTCTGCTTTGGACTCCTCAAAGACATACCAGGGCCGGTAGATTTCCTTCTTTAATTCATCCGCAGTCTGCTTCAGGGCGGGTTTGTAGTCCTTGTGGTCCACGCACCAGCGGATCAGCTGTTTCGCAGCCATCCTGCCCTCAGCGTGGGAACCTGAGGAGAATTTGTGCCCGGAGGCACCTACACCGTCAGCACAGGTGAACAAGCCGTTTACTGTGGTCATCCGGTTGTATACCTTGCCGTTGTCAGCCTTGACCTTATAGTCGTCAGGCACCCAGTCCTCGTCAGGCCCGGATGCCCAGATCCCGCAGCATCCAGAGTGAGAGCCCAACAGGTAGGGCTCAGTAGGCATCAGCTCGGAACCTGTTTCTTCAGGCTTGACATTCATTGCGGCCCAGAGATTGGCCTGGCCTGGACACATGTCCAGAAAGTCTTCCCAGGCCTCTGATTCCAAATGCTTTTGCTCATTCTTGCTCAGTTCTTTAAAGGTATCCTGCAGAGCAGTGGCGGTATCCATAA
>CAZLUR010000122.1:0-7130 GCA_964562725.1 uncultured Desulfohalobiaceae bacterium
CAGGATCGTCCTGCTTGAACATCTGGTCCAGTTCCAGGGAAGTCTTGATTCTGGGATCCTGGCCGTACATATATTCCTGGGGCTGGTATTCGTAACCTCCTGTGGCTATGACCGCCACTCCGTGCTCCAGTTCCTGTTCTGCAGATTCTCCGGCAGAGATCACTGTTTTGAAATTGCCCACGAATCCGTCCACATTTTTCAGTTCAGAGCCCAGATGCAGGTGCAGGTTCTGCAGGGCCTCTGCTTCCTTAAGCATGGAATCCAGGTGGTCTGCGATTACCTCCCCTTTCCAGGTTTTGTACAGCTTTCTGGCCTGGCCTCCCAGCTGGGGCTGCTTTTCCACCAGGTGGGTCTCAAAGCCTTGTCTAGCCAGACTGATAGCTGAGCTAAGCCCGGAAAGGCCTCCGCCCACCACCAAAGCCTTTTGGGTGATATCCAGCTCATACTCCTGCAGAGGCTCCTTGAAGGCCACTTTCTGCACTCCTATGCGCAGCAGATCCTTGGCCTTTTCTGTGGCCCTTTGCGGGGAGTCCTTGTGTACCCAGGAGTCCTGGTTGCGGATGTTGACCATCTCGAAGAGGTATTTGTTCAGCCCGGCACTGATCAAGGTTTCCTGGAACAAGGGCTCGTGGGTCTTGGGAGTACAGGCTGCAACCACGATCCTGGTCAGGCCCTGATCCTTGATGATCTGGGTCATAATGTCCTGGGTGTCCTGGCTGCAGGTGTAGAGGTTGTCTGTGACGTAGTGCACAAAGGGCAGGGTGGATGCGTAGTCCCTAACTTCCGGGACATTTACTATGCCTCCGATGTTGGAGCCGCAGTTGCAGACAAAGACCCCTATCTTGGGCCTTTCCCCCTGGACATTGATCTCTGGGGCCTTGTCCCTGGTCTTGATCATGGTGTTCCTGGCCTGGCTCAATAACTCCTCAGCACAGGAAGCTGCGGCACTAGAGTCAACCACTGACTGGGGAATATCCTTGGGTCCCTGGAAGGCTCCAGCCACGAATATGCCCGGCCTGTTGGTGGTCACAGGCTCAAAGGAAGAGGTCTTGGAGAAGTTGCCCCGGGTCAGATCCAGTCCCAGATCCCGGGCCAGCTGAGCGCATTCCGAAGATATCTCCAAACCCACAGAGAGCACCACCAGGTCAAAGACTTCTGTTTGCAGCCGGCCCTGGTCATCCACATAGCTGACTTCCAGATCATCGCTACCCGGAACCGGGAGCACAGAGTGCACACGGCTGCGCTCAAATCTGACCCCCTGCTGCTGGGCATTTTCATAATATTTTTCAAAATCCTTGCCGTGGGTGCGGATATCCATATAGAAAATAGCGCAGTCCAGGTCAGGCCCGGAATGTTCCTTGGCGATCACTGCCTCCTTGATGGCGTACATGCAGCACACAGAAGAGCAGTAAAAGTTGTCGCACTTGTTGATGTCCCTGGATCCTACGCACTGGAACCAGGCGATCTTCTTGGGCTCCTTGTGGTCCGAGAATCTGATCAAGTGTCCGCCTGTGGGTCCGGAGGCGGAAAGCACCCGTTCAAACTCCATGGAGGTCAGCACATTGGGCAGCCGGCCGCTTCCGTACACGTCCAGTTTGTTGGGATCAAAAGGGCTGAATCCAGGAGACAGGATTACCGAGCCCACTGAAATATCTTCCACCCGTTCCTGATCCTCGTGCCATATGGCCTCTGCCTGGCAGACCTTTTCACAGCCTTTGCAGTCTTGCTCTTTGTTGATCTTGAGGCAGTTCTGGCTGTCCCTGCCGGCCTTCAGGGGCACGGCCTGGGCATAGGGGATATAGGTAGCCTTGCGATAGGAAAGACCCACATCGTATTCGCTGGGCACCAGGATGGGGCAGACATTTACCCGCTCTATGGCTTGCACCGGGCAGGCTTCCAGGCACTTCCAGCAGCCTACGCACTTGAATGTATCGTAGATGGGTTTGGGGCAGTTGCATTCTTCAGCCTGCTCCTGGGAACAGATGATACCGATGTAGCGCAAGTTTACGGTGCTGATCTCACCTTGCTTTTCCAGGGTGCGCAGGGCCCGGACATCACAGCCCCGAACCACTGCGGCCAGCTGCAGATCCGGCCTTTTCTTGAGCATCAGACGCAGGGTCTTGGCCAGATTGTGCTTGGGTTCCGTGACCATCTGCTCCAGTTCCTGGGGCTCCCGGAAAAGATAAGGACCTACTTGGCCCCAGCGGTTTATCAGGCCAAGCACTCCATGGGCCCCTTGCTCCATGGCCTGCCTGGCTTCGCTTTTGATCCTGTCCTGCATTGTATTCTCCTAATGAGCCGTGCTTGGCGGATTACTGCTTTTGGATGTTTACCGCACACACTTTAAAATTGGGGATCTTGGCCACTGGGTCCAGTTTACTGTCTGTAAGCATGTTGACCAAGCTCTCGGCATAATGCATGGGCATAAAGACCAGTTCTGGCTCCACCTCGTTGGTGATCATGGCCTGGACCCGGACTTTGCCCCTACGGGAGCTGACCTGGACCAGGTCCCCATCTGCGATGCTAAGCCTGCGGGCATCTTCTGCATGGATATGCAGCAGGCAATGCGGGGCTTCACTGTTCAGCCTGTCCACCTTCCTGGTCATGCTGCCGCCATGGAAGTGGAAGGGGATCCTGCCGGTGCTCAGGATAAATGGATACTCCGTATCAGGCATTTCAGCCGGATCCACGTGCTCTACTGCCTGGAATTTGCCTTTGCCCCGGGCAAATTCTTCAGCAAACAGGTAGGCAGTGCCAGGGCTGTCCAGGTCAGGACAGGGCCACTGCAGGTTTTCTCCTTTTTCCAGGCGTTCATAGCTAATGCCGTGATAGGAAGGGGTCACTTCAGCAATCTCCTGCATGATCTGCCTGGGTGCAGTGAAGTCAAACCCCTTGGCTCCCATGGCCTGGGCCAGTTCCATGATGATTTTCCAGTCCGGTCTGGATTGCCCTACCGGCTCCAGGGCAGGGCGCACCATCTGCACCCGGCGGTCAGTGTTGGTAAAGGTGCCTTCCTTTTCTGCATAGCTGGTCCCGGGCAGGACCACATCAGCCAGCTCCGCGGTCTCGGTCAGGAATATGTCCTGGACCACCAGAAAATCTAGGTTCTGTAGGGCCTTTTTGACATGGCTCAGATCCGGGTCAGAGATAAGGGGATTTTCGCCCATAATATACATGGCCTTGAGCTGGCCTGCCTTAGCAGCCTGCATCATCTCCACCAGGGTCAGTCCAGGGGTGGTGGGCAGCTGCATGCCCCAAGCCCGGGCGAATCTGCTGCTTTCAGCAGGGTCCAGGACCTGTTTATATGCGGTCAATACCGTGGGCAGGGCCCCCATGTCGCAGGCGCCCTGGACATTGTTCTGGCCTCGCAATGGATTCACCCCTGTGCCCGGCCTGCCGATATTTCCGGTAGCCAGGGCCAGGTTGGCCACTGCCTGCACATTTTCCGTGGCAGCGGTCTGCTGGGTGATGCCCATGGCATAGAGGATCATGGCTTTATCTGCCCGGCCGTACATCAAGGCGGCTTTTTCGATCTGCTCCTCAGGCAGGCCGGTGATTTGGCTCACCCGCTGCAAAGGATATTCCTGCACCTTGGCCTGCAGGGCCTCGAAACCCTCGGTGCGCTGCTCTATGAATTTATTATCTATCAGATCCTGGTCAATCAGAACCTTGAGCATGCCATTTAACAGGGCTACATTTGTGCCAGGCTTCAACTTCAAAAACAGGTCAGAGTATTCTGTAAGGGGAATGGCCCTGGGGTCGATTACTATCAGCCTGGCCCCGCGTTCCTTGGCCCGGATGATTCTGCTGGCGATCAAGGGGTGCTGACTGGTGGTGTTGCTGCCTATAACCAGAAGGCACTCAGTGTCCTCAATCTCGGGTATGGAATTGGTCATGGCTCCTGCTCCAAAGGCGGCGGCAAGACCTGCCACCGTGCTGGAGTGTCAGAGCCTGGCGCAGTGGTCAATGTTGTTGGTGCCCAAAACTCCCCTGGCCAGCTTCATGAAGAGGTAGTTTTCCTCATTGCTGCATTTGGCGCTGGCCAAGACACCTATGGCCTCGGATCCGGAATCATCCCTGATCTGTAGGAGCTTTTGGCTGATCAGGCTATAGGCCTCTTCCCAGCTGCTGGGCTCCAAGTGACCCTGCTTTCTGATCAAAGGAGTCTGCAGGCGCTCCTTGTGCTGCACGAACTTGTGGGCGCTGCGGCCCAGGACGCATAATTGGCCCTGGCTGATGGGATGGCTCTTGCAAGGCAGGACATCCACCAGCTCACCCTCCATAACATGGAGGTAAAAGTTGCAGCCAGTGCCGCAGAAAGGGCAGGTGGTTAAAACAAAATCCTCATTCATATCGGCTACCCCTTGGAAGAAGTTCCCTGGCTCTTTACAAAGCCGGTAATTGCCTGTTGGACCTCTTGACTGGCACCAGGGACCAGCTCAAAGACTTGCTGGGGCGGGAAAAAGCGCACAAAGTCCTGCAGAGCCTTGAGCGGGATATCCGCAGGGCAGGTCTTTTCGCATTCCCCGCACAGGATGCAGGTATCAAAGATCTGATAGGCCCTGAGCAGATGGAAGTCAGGGTGTCTGGGCGGGACATGACCGGGCTGGATCCATCTGGAGAGCTGCAATTCATCCGGCTCGCCCAGGTGCACAGGGCATTGATCAATGCAGCCGTAGCATTTAAGGCACCTGCTGAACTTGTCCTGCCAGAATTTTTGCCTTTCCTGCTCATTTAGGTGTAGCAGCATCTGGAATACAGCAGGGGGCTCAACAAACTGTTCAGGGCTGGAATCCAGTCTTTGATGCACTATGCTGGACAGGGCTGGCTTGTCAGGGTTTTCCTCCCTGCAGGCCTGGATGCAGGCCCCGCACTGGATGCATTTGGCCTGGTCTATTTTGATCCTGTCCACCCAGAGCCCGCCCTCAAACTCCCTGGGCTGGATCTCTTCATCCAGGTAAGTCGCAGTACAGTCACCGCAGCCGGTGCATTTGTCTATATCCACGTACCTGGGTTTTCGCCTGATTTTGACCTGCAGATTGCCCTCGGAACCCTGGACGTCTTCAATGCTGGAGCAGGTCAAAAGTTCGATATTTATGTGCCGGCCGACCTCGACCAGTTTGGGCGAGATGATTCACATCGCGCAGTCATTGGTGGGGAAAGTCTTGTCCAGCTGGGCCATGGCCCCGCCTATGCTGGGGGATTTTTCCACCAGATACACGTAATAGCCTGAGTTGGCCAGGTCCAGGGCGGACTGCATACCTGCAATGCCGCCGCCGACCACCATAACCGAACCAAGCTGCTGGGCTGCAGTGTTGGGAGTACTCATGGTTTCTCCTTGTTTCAGCAATTTATAGCCAGGAGGCAATTTCCTGCCAGGGTCTTTTTTGTTGCTCAAGGTTGTGCTTATCTGAGCGGATTCAGGCCCGCCCCGGCTTGATCTCCATCAATATTGTGAGAAATTGAACAAAGTCCTTTTAATATCCGCAGCTCAATTTGTCAAATCAGGAATAGGAAATATGATTAATAGGTCTGGGCGGCTTATGAATATATTACTTGTCTGTTTTCAGCCCTGGCTTAAGCGGAGCCTTAAAGTGATCCTGCAAAATGAAAAAAGGGCAGCGCAACAGCGCCGCCCTTTTGGGAGACTTTTGGTTGGCTTTCTACATTTCTGCCTGTTCCGGATGGAAGACATTGACATCTTTTAAGTCGTCTCCCAGGTATTCCCGCTCATTGGGGCCCAAGATGCCCATGGACAGGGCAATCAGGGTCCAGAGGTGCACCGCGTGGAATTTGCCTTCAAAATGCTCGGACAGATCATGGATCTGGGCGTGGCAGTTATGACAGGCAGTAATGCAGTAGTCAGCGCCTGTGGCGTCTATCTGGTCGAACTTGACCTTGCCGAAGCTCCGGCGCATCTCGTGGTATCCGGCTTGGAGTGTCCCTCCGCCGCCACCGCAGCAGTAGTTATTGCACCTGTTAGGGTACATATCTATGAGGTTTTCTTCGCCTACCACTGACTTGACCACATATCTCAGATCCTCAGCAGCCTGGTCTCCGAATGTCTTGCGGATGATCTGGCAGGGATCCTGGACAGTGAACTTCACTTTTAGGTCCTTGTTCCAGTCCGAGTTGACCTTGAGGCGGCCCTCCCGGATCCATTTGGCGTAGTACTGGTAAATGGTAGCGATCTCCAGGTCGCCTTTGTCGATGCCATACTTTCTCAGTCCTTCCAGGACTGAAAAGGTTACGTGGCCTCACTCTGTATTTAAATAGACCTTACAGCCTAGCTCCTTGGCGGCGTTTATTTGGGTCTCTACAATATGCTTCCAGCTATCGTCGTCAGCCAGGAACATGCAGTAGTTTTCCCCGCCCCAGCCCTTGCTGGTATAGGTCCAGCTGACTCCGGCGCTGTGCAGGATCTTCCACAGGGGGACCAGTTCGTCTGGTTCAGTGACCGGCTCCCTGGAGTTCTGGTTCAAGCAGAACTCTGCGCCCTCTTTGTCTATAGGGGCTTCCATGTCTTGGAACTCAGGCTGGGCCTCCTGGTACTCTTCCAGGATGTCCTCCACCACGAACTTGAAATCCTCTGGTGAGGCACCCATGGCGCTGCAGGACTCATTCTTCAAAGCAGCATCACAGGAATTGAGGATACCTTTGGGCCTTTGATCCCTGGGCCAGCTCCTGCGGGCGTGGTAGACCAGGCGCGGGATGTCGATCTTCATGGGGCAGGCATATATGCAGCGCTGGCACTGGGTGCAGTGCCAGACCCAACGGGTGCTGGTCACCTCTTCGTCAAGGCCAAGGGCTGCCATGCGCAGGAACTTCCTGGGATCCATGCCTTCCAGGCCTGTGGCAGGGCAGCCTGAAGAGCAGGCACCACAGGTCAGACAAAGGTTTAGATTTCCACCTTCAGGCAGGATTTCCCTTACTTTGTCCAAAAATTTACTTTCGGATTTGCCATCAAGCTTGATTGCGGCTTCAGCCATATAGCTTCCTCCTTGGATAAAACAGAATAAATGAGTTTTGCTCAGGTTTTATATAATTTTAGCTGCAGCAAGTTAATCACTATAGCCTAAATTGATTTTTGTCAATTGTCTGCCTGGGCTTATTGCTGATCTTGGCTTTCT
>CAZLUR010000123.1:0-7115 GCA_964562725.1 uncultured Desulfohalobiaceae bacterium
GCATGGTGTATTCCAGGGGACATATGGTGGCCGGGGTCGGGGTCCAGGTGAAAAAGCCGTTTTTGACCTTTTCCACATCGACCATAAAAGTGATGCCCCCGCCGGGCAGGACATAGGCCGGGGCCCCGCCCACAGTCAGATGGGCCTTGTTCTCATGCACACTGCGGGTTAGCTTTATGGGATAAGGTGTTACCCCGGCCCGGGCGCTTCCACCGGCCCCTCCTATATACAGGGCCGAAACCCTGGACGGCTCGCAGGTATTGGAAATGGCCTGCAAAGCGTCTTGGGCCGCCTCGCTCAATGGGCAGTGCATAAGTCCCCCGTCCGGACTGATCTCAAACATGGCCCCGTTTTGGCCGGTAGTCTCGGTAATCAGGATGCGCATTCCGGGCCAGGCCTTTTGCCTGTCAATGCCTGAAATCACTTGGGCCGGATCTTCAATGCTCGTCCCGCCCCAGCCCTGGCCGTGGTCCCCAAAATAGCGCCCGGGAGTACTCTGCCTGAAGGCCAGGTGGACCCCGGTGGGCCGGGCACCGGCGAAGCGTCCGGCTGCGTGCTCGCTCAAGAGTCCGGTGATATGCGAATCCAGGATCACCGCCTCATCTGCAGCCTGGAGGAGAACCGGAGCGAATATGCCCAAAGTGGCGCTGCCGCACCCCACCCGCATCTTGGTCATAGTCCGGCCGTCGATAACCGGAGGGGTGCCCACCTTAAGCTGCAGGCGGGGACCGTTTTCAATTTTCAGCCTGGCCTTTTGCTTATTGGCCAGTTTGACCATGGTTTTGGCTATCAAGAAGCCATTGGGCCCGGTCAAGCGGTTGACTCCCCCAATATGCAGCATTTTGGACCCGTACTGCTCAGTCTCCACCTGGCCCACCACAGCCCGGCCCACCAGAACATCGTCCCCTTCCCGGCCGATGGGCACATCAGTATCTATCTTGACCAGCACCGAGCTGTAGCTCAGCGGAGCTTCTGTTACCACTGTGACCACGTCCACGCCCTGCTGCCTGGCATGGACAATGCCCGGAGCCGGTTTGCAGTCCGGATAGGTGGTCCCGGATCCGATGCCGGTGATCAGGGGCCTGCGGATAGCCTGTTCGGCTTCGGATCCAACCACATCCTGAACGTCAGTAAAGGTATGCACCGGGGCAATGCGGACCAACCGACCTTCGGTGTTTCGATAGCGCTGACATGCCCCGAGGTACCCTTCCTGGACCCGGCATCTGATGGGGCAGGCTGTACACTGCACAGCATCGGCAGGTAGCTGCGCATCCTGAATCACCGCGTTTTGCTCGCAGACACGCAAGCAGACTCCACAATTGCAGCAGGCCTGATGGTCGATAAGAGCCTTTTTGTCTTTGAGCCGGACAGCGCCCACCGGGCAATCCCGGACGCAAAACCCGCAGCCGGTGCACTTTTCGCTTTGGATATGCATTGGACCAACTCACTGCAGTACAGGCATCCGTTTCGGAGGCGGCGTGTTTTTGCTCTTATTGACCACCACCTCTCCATCAACCAGGACCATGCCCACTCCGGGTATATCGCCGGCTTTGATGGCCCCGAGGGCGTCGTCGGCCACTGATCCCATAGGGGCGTCCATGATCAGCAAATCAGCAGCCCGGCCCTTTTCCACAAGACCGACATCCAATCTATGCACCCGGGCCGTATTCCCGGTGGCCATGCACACGGCCAGCTCAGGAGCCAGGTTGCTCAGGCTGCAGATATGATTCAGGACCCTTAGAATCCCCAAGGGGATCACTCCGGTCCCGGAGGGCGCGTCGTTGCCGATAATGATCCGCTGCAGGCAATTATGTTGCAGGGCCAGATTGATCGTATCCAGTGCGATTTTAGGATTGCCGCAATGGACGATTTCCAGGGCCATATCTGTTTCCAGGACCAACTTTTTGACTTCCTCCAGGGCCACAGCTGTGGGCCCGCCGTTGATGTGGGAGATCACATCCGGCCCGGCAGTGATGACCATATCCGCGGTCACACTGCTGCTGCCCGGGATGGAGGTCCCGCCGGTGTGCATCATAACCGTCATCCCGCTGGCCTTGGCCCACCTGATCATCTCCGCAGCCTCGTTCGGGTCTTTAATGCTTCCCAGGCCCACCTCGCCGACAAAACGCACCCCTTCGGCAGCCATTTCCTGGAAATCCTTCTGGCGCAGGCCCTTCTCCAGGATGAGCGAGCCGCTGATGACCTTGGCTCCGCCTGGACGAAAATTGGCATAAGACTTGGCTCCAAGAATTGCCAGAGCCTTGGTGCCTGCCCTGTCTTTTGGGCGGCCAGGTAGATGCGGTTCGCCCGCGGATATGAAGGTGGTCACCCCGCCGTGGACTTCACTTTCGAGGTACCCGATCTGCATCTGGCGCGGGGTGTAATCCCCGAATACAGGGTGGCAGTGGGAGTCGATCAGTCCGGGACAAAGGGTTGTTCCAGAGCAGTCAATGCGTTTGTCCACCTTTTCCCGGCTGAAGTCAGATTCCGGTCCGATGTCTGCGATTTTGCCCTCCTTGATCAGCAACGCATCGGCCTTGAAAAGCGGATCGTTAATATTACCGCTGAGCAGGGTGTGAATGTTATGCAAAACAAGTGAGGACATAAACGAGCACCTCCTGATGTTGATTGTGTGAGGGTCAAGGGCCAAACAGCCCTGCCCGCTGGCTGGCTTCCAGAATCCGTTCCAGGCTGGCTGGCAGGGTGGTAATCCTCTGTCCCAGAGCCCGGTCCAGGGCGCCTAGGATAGCTGGAGCAGTCGGGATCAGGGCCGGCTCGCCTACTCCCTTGGCCCCGAAGGGACCGCTCGGCTCCGGGGATTCGATAATAATAGGTGTTATCCGGGGCATATCACCGCAGGTGGCTATATGGTAGTCCTTGAAGGACTGCGTGCTTCCAGGAATGTATTCCTCCATGAGGGCAAAACCCAAACCCATGGCCACTCCCCCGCAAATCTGCCCTTTGACGTTCTCCGGATGGATAGCCTGACCCACGTCATGGGCAGCCACCACCTCGTGTACTTCCACTTCTCCGGTCAAGGGGTCCACGCTCAAGGTGGCCAGCTGACAGGCAAAGGCATAGGCGGCATAGGGAACACCCTGACCGGTCTGCGGATCAAGGGCCGTGGTCTCGGGATCGAAATATCCGGTCCAGGATAAAGGGATACCTTTGTTCTGGGCGTGTCTGGCCAGCCAGGCCAGATCGATCCTGTGCTCCGGGTCTTCTCTGGCCGCAATATAGCCGTTGTTAAAAATCAAGGAGGTCTTGGGCACTTTCAGTTTGTTCACCGCCTCGGTCAATAAGACTTCGGCCAGCTTTTCCGCCGCTTGTTTGACAGCGTTGCCAGAAATATAGGTCTGGCGGCTGGCGGAAGTGGCCCCGGCACTGGTGGTTTTTCCGGTATCAGCCACAACCATGTTGATCTGTCCTGGGCTAAGATCAAAGACCTCAGCCGCCACCTGGTTCAACACAGTGGTCGAGCCCTGGCCGATGTCCGCGCATCCTGTATATACGGTGATCACTCCGTCCAGTTCTATCTCCACTCTGGCAGTGGAAGGGTTTTGCACCCCGGTATTGCCGATCCCGTACCACATGCCGCCCAAGCCGATCCCTCTTTTCCTGCCCTGGCCATCTTCCTCTTCCAGCCATTCCTGGGCTCGCTGGTAAGCAGGCCGGATGGCTTCCAGGCATTCCAGGTATCCGACGCTGTGTTCCAGTTTTTGTCCGGTAATGGTCACTGAACCTGGACGCAGGGCGTTTATTTCCCTGATATGCAAAGGATCCATATCCAGGGCCCGGGCCAAAAGGTCCATTTGTGCTTCGTGGGCGATGGCCGCCTGGGGAGCGCCGAAACCGCGCATAGCCCCGCAGAAAGGGGAGTTGGTGTACACGCACCAGCTGTCTACCTGGACATTGTCCACTTCATAGGGGCCGACCGCGTGTACCGCAGCCCGGGTAGCAACCGCAATCCCGTAAGATCCATAGGCTCCTGTATCGCAGGTAATGGCAATCTTGGCTGCTTGCAGTTTGCCCTGAGCATCAGCTCCGGTGGTGACTTGGATGGTCAGGGGATGGCGTTTGGCTGTAGCTCTAAAGGCTTCTTCCCGGGTATACACGTAGCGCACCGGGCGGCCCAGGTGATATAGGGCCAGGCCGATGAAACCCTGGACGTTGAGATCCAGTTTTGAGCCGAAGCCTCCCCCGGTGGCGGCCTGGATGATGCGCACCTTGTGCTCGGGCACATCCAGCATTTCCACAACTTCCTTGTGGTCGTAATGCGGATTCTGGGTAGAGGCGTAAATGATCAGGCAGCCGTCATCGTCAACAAACCCGGCCCCGGCATCCGGTTCCAAATAGGCATGCTCCAGCCGGGAGGTCTGATATATGTTCTCAACAACAACCGCACTTTCGGCCAGGGCTTTATGCACATCCCCTTTCTCGATGCGGCGGGAAAAAAGGAGGTTGCCTTTGGGGTGGATCAGGGGCGCTGAAGGCTCAAGTGCTTTTTGCGGATCAAAGACCGCTTCCAGATCCAGGTAATCCACTTCAATGGCCTGCAGGGCCGAGGTGGCAGCTTGCTCGCTTTCAGCCGCGACCAGAGCCACGGCGTCGCCTAGGGAGCGGACCTTGTCCTGGGCCAGGAGGGGATGATCCTTGTTGATGATCCCAAACAAGTTTTTGCCTGGAATATCCGCAGCAGTGAATACCCGGACAACTCCGTTTACAGCCAGGGCCGGCTGCAGGTTAATAGCCTGGATCATGGCGTGAGGCCGGGAGCTGCGCAGGGCCTTGAGGATCAACGGGGCATCAAGGTCGATATCCGCGGCGAAAATGGGGTCAGCATTGAGCTTGGCCCAGCCCTCCCGCTTGGGCACGCTGTGTCCGATATGGTGATAGGACTTAGACATAGGGCACCATCCGGCTGAACATGCGCAACAAAAGTCCTTGCACTGCTTTTTCTTTATACACAAAGGACGGCCGGCGGCCGGTAATTTCGATCATGGAGGCGGCCAGCTGCTCCCCTGCCTCCCAGAAAAGCTCTCGGGAGGGGAGGGATCCTTCCAACAGGGCTTCAATATTGTGAAACCGCCCGGGAACCGGGGTACATGATCCCAGAGCCAGGCGGATATTGTGCAGACGCCCGTCCTGGCCTTGATCGGCCAGTCCGGCCATGTTGATCCTGGCAGTGGCCAGTTCTTTGCGCCGGCCGATTTTGGCGAATCCGGCCAGAGACCCCGGACGGGGCACAAGCTCAAAGCCGACAATCAGTTCCCGGGGATCAAGGGCCAAGCGATAGGGCCCTGCAGCCACCTCTTGGACCGCCACCTTGCGCCTGCCAGAGGGGCCGGCTAGTTGGACTTTGGCCTCATGGACCAGCAAAGGAGGCAAGGTGTCTGCACACGGGGAGCAATGGCCCACATTGCCTCCTATGCTGGCCACATTGCGTATCTGTGCAGCGGCAAACCGCTTTGCTGCCTGGCCAAGAACCGGGGCCTGGCTCTGGATGGCTTCAGATTCCAGGATTTGGGAGATGCGCACCCCGGCTCCGATATGCAGAGTGCCGTTTTGCAGGTAAATGCCCTGCAATTCAGGAAGGCGGCTGACATCGATCAGCATTTGCGGCCGCAGTTCCCCGGAGCGCAGATCGACCATGATATCGGTACCTCCGCAGATGAAACTGGCCCCGGTTTTGTAGGTGCGGACCAAGTCTAGACACTCTTCAACCGTTTGAGGTCGTGCATAGCAGGATGTGGTCATGGCCCTTCTCCTTGATCCGGGGAGCAAAGCACAGCTTCTATGGCGGATACGATCTGTTCATATCCTGTACATCGGCAGATATTTCCGGATATGGCGGATACGATATCCTCCCTGCTCACTATGGGCTTTTGCAAGCCCAGGGCATAGGCGCTGATCAGGATTCCGGGGGTGCAAAACCCGCATTGTACGGCGTGATTATGCAAAAAGGACTCCTGCAGGGAGCGAAAATCCTCCCGCCCCTTCAGGCCCTCCACTGTGAACACCTGGGATTGGTCCAATTGGGCGGCCAAGAAAAGGCAGGCATTCACAGCTTGCTTATCGACTAAAATCGTGCATGCCCCGCATTCACCAATTCCGCAGCCCTCTTTGAGGCTTGAAAGCTGGGCCATATCCCGCAATAGGGTCAGGGCGCTGGTCAGGGCCGGAAAGGTGAATTCCCGGTTTTGGCCGTTCAAGGTCAAGCCAATGCTTACTGTGCTGTCCGGCATGGGTAACTCCGCTAACCCGGCCGGATTATGCTGTGTTTTCCAGCCGGGTAAATGCAGACTATAAATGTCTTCAGATTCAAGCTCGGCGCTTCTATCTTAGACCGTCCTCACCCTGGACCTGATCCAGGGTCAACCCGCCCACCCGGGGCAAGGGACGGCCGTTGTCGGTGACGGCAATGATCAATACCAATTCATCGTCGCGCGGGGCGTCCGGAACCCGGACTTCCATGGCGTCGAAATGAGAGCGCACAAACGCGGCGTTTTTAAAGTGCAGGGGGACGTCGATACTCACCCCGGGATAGCCTATTTTTTTGGCCGAGGGGATAATGGCCTTGCCCCCGCCGACATTGTCCCGCATGGGCTTGCCCAGGGAGGGATGCATCAGGGCGGCGCAGTGTTCGAGTTCTCCCTTGCCTCCGGCTATTGCTGCCTTGCCATAGCTTTCCACCTGTTCCGGACTGATCCCAAGGGCGGCCACGGCCCGTTGGGTGAGCATGGCCCCCAGGGCTTCGCTCCAAGTGGAAAGCAGGCCCAAATCCTGGACATAGGCCCCGGCAAAGGGATTTATAATCACAGCAGCTGCCGCTGCCTTGCCTACCGGGCGCTTAAGCTCCTGGCCGGCCTCTAGTCTGGTTTCATCGACAAAGACGTAGATTTTACGGATTTGTGGTGCATCCATAGGTATATGCTCCTCCTGGTTAGACCCATCTGGCGGTTATGGTCTTTTCATCCATGAACATGCGCATGGAGGCCATTCTGGACTTGGCTGTACCCACAAAGGACTCCCTCCTGGAACCTAAAGGGAAGAAGGCGTAGGGCTGGGCCACTCCTACATTGACCCCTATATTGCCCACATTGACTTCCCGGATG
>CAZLUR010000124.1:0-7100 GCA_964562725.1 uncultured Desulfohalobiaceae bacterium
AAAGCCTGTTTTTATGGGTAAGCCTGCTTCAGAGCAGAATGTCTATTGTCTTTGCTTATTGCTCTCTGTGCACAAAGCAAAGCCCATGGCTTTTGCCTGTTGAGAAAAGGGCTGTCATTGCCAACCAGAAGTTTAAGCAGGCTTGATGATGAGGGGCCAGCATACAGGGGGCCTACCTATTGTTTTGCCCTGCAGCCTTTTCTACTGCCCTGTATATATTTTCCAGATAAAAGGGCTTTTCCAGAATCTGGACCTTTTTGAGGTTTTTCAGCCAGTCAGGTGCAAATTTTTTGTACTCAGAGAGCCAAATACAGGGTAAGTAGTCGTACTTATTTAAAATCTCCAGATATTTTTTTTCAGAATTGTTCATGGAGCAGACCAAAATGTCCAGTGCTTGACCATTATCAGCTATGGCATTTTTGGGAATATAGCCTTTTGCCCTGAACATATCCTCCAGCATCAGTCTCAGTGATCTGTCAGGACAGATTATTCCGATTTTGAGTCCTTTTTCCCCGGCCTGGTCGTTTCTCGAGTTTAAACTGGGTCCAGCAGGCTCGGGTTCTTGTCTGGTCGCTTCTGCAGCCAAGGGCTTTGCAGGACTGGGTGTGGACTGTTGCTGGGGTTCTTGTACTCTTGGATCATCCCTGGACAAGACCTGCATAGAACAAGTCTCTGGTCTTTGATTTTGTACGAAAGTTTGTAAAAGATTACTCTTGATCAACCCTGCCAGGGACAGCTCCCAGAAATCATTGCGCTGCTCCTGCCCTAAATCAAAGCTGGATTCTGAAAGCAGAATCTTGGCTGCTTGTTGCAGGGCCATACCCCCGGGGCAATAATTAGCCTGCTTTTCCGTGAGCAAAGCTTGCTGCAGCGGCTCATTTTCAAACACTGGGTCTTCAGGTATAAAACCAAGCAGAGAGAGCGTTAAACCAAGAGAACTCTTGCATTTGGCTCTGAATCTGTCCATTAATTCATGGGCATCAAAATTGACAGGGGCCCGGTTTAAAAGTATGTAGGCTGTTTGTGAAAACTGATGCTGGCTAAGGGTTTTAAGTAAGCCAAAGCTTTTGGCCAGGGAGGTTTTGCTGGGTCTGACCACTAAAATCAGTTCGCTGGAAGCCAGGCAAAATGATAATATTTTATTATTTATTCCAGTCGGGTGGTCTATTAGCACATAATCATAGCAGTCAACATTGCTCAGGTAATCAGTTCCAAGCCTGATGCCCGGGATAAAATCCAGTCCAAGGCAGATTACATTGGCTGCATAAGAAAGCGGCAGGTCAAAAAGGACATTGTTTTCCTTTCCTGCTGGAGGCTGGATTCCGGACGAGACGCCAAAACCGGGCAAGCCTGAATCGTGGTCGATTAGACAGACCTTATTGCCCTTGCTGGCCAGAATCCAGGCCATGCTGCGGGTCAAGGAAGTTTTTCCGGATCCGGACTCTCCACTGGTAATGGAGATAATCCTGGGTTTTGTGCTGTGCATCAGCCAGTACTTAAAATATCATTGATTTGGGCTAGCAAGTCTTTGATATGGAAGGGCTTGCGTATGCACCTGCTGCCTTGATCAATCGCCTCCTGCATATCCTCATGGGAGGCCATGCCGGTAATTACTATGACCGGCATGGAGTTATCGATTTTCCTGATCTCCCGCAACAATGAAAGTCCGTCCCGCAGAGGCATCTTGATATCCAGAAGCATCAGATCAAAGCTTTGTTCTTGCAATATTTCCAATCCTTCCTGGCCATTGACTGCAGTTTCAACCAGCATGTTTTCCTGTTCCAGGGTTTCCCTTAAAATATCTCTGATATGCTGCTCATCATCAACCACCAGGATTCTTTGCCGCATCTCCTCTGAAGGCCTGGAATCCGAAGGCTGCTCTTCCTGGACAGCTGGCTTCAGGTCTGAGATATTCACTGGCAGACTGACTTTGATTGTTGTACCCTGGCCTGGCGCACTGGAAATATTGATATCCCCGAAATGGTTCTGGACAATGCCGTAAGTGGTGGAGAGTCCTAGTCCGGTCCCCTTGCCTTGTTCCTTGGTTGTAAAAAAAGGGTCGAAAACTTTATTTAAATTTTCATTGGAGATCCCTACGCCCTGATCTTCTATGCTGATAATTACCCGATCTTTATCCGCTTTTAATGAGGTGCTGACAGTAAGGGTCCCTCCGGTTTCTTCCATGGCATGCTGGGCATTGATGCACAGGTTGAGGAAGACCTGTTCCAATTGTGCCGGGTCGGCTTTAATATATGTTAGATCTGGATCATATTGTTTGACCAGGGATATTTTATACCTCTTAAAACCATTTCCGATGAATTCCAGGACCTTGTCCAGGATTTTGTGTATATCGGTCTGCTGCAGGCTGGGTGGAACAGGCCTGGCAAAATCCATCAGGTTGGACAATATTTTGCTGATCCTGTCAATCTGATCACTGATCAGGTTCAGTTCCTTTTTTCTTTTTTCATCCTGTTCGTTGTATTGCAGAAGCTGAGCCCTGGCAGATATTATGGCCAGAGGGTTGTTTATCTCGTGGGCTGCCCCTGCTGCCAATTGTCCCACTGTGGCCAAGCGTTCCGCCTGCATCAATTCCAGGTTCATCTGCCTGTTTTTCCAGACAGCCAGGGATAGCTCTTCTGTCCTTTTTTCCAGCCTGTCATAGAGGTATGTTCTTTCCAGGCTGGATTTGAGCATCTGGGCGATTTGAGAAAATACTTTGACCACTTCTGGGGCCTGGCTTTCAAAGTCCTGTTCAAAAAGGAGGCACAGCTCTCCGAACAAGCCTTGATCGCCTTTAAAGCTGTAGATCTCAAAGTATGAACAGGTATTGAGCAGCGGAAAGCCAGTTTTTTGCTTGCGCTGGGCATGTTCAGCCAGAATTTTCTTCAGATCCGGAGGCAGGTGCTGGTCATCATGCTCCCAGACCGGATGGCCGTCCTTGTCCAAAAAACACAGGAATTTTTGTTTTGTCCTGCCCTGCCTCCAAAAAATACCTTCAAGTTCACGGGTCTCAGGTTCTATAGAATAAACAAAACCAGCCTGAATCGGACTAAATTCGATAAATGCATCAGCAACTGCGTCAAAAATATTCTGCTTGTCCAGAAAGGGATTCAGCTTCAACCCGAGCATATGGGCTAGATCCAGGATCTGATTGTTTCTGGACAATGAGCAGTTTTTGCTTTCCAGCTCCAGGCCGATTTTAGATAATTTTTTGTTGGCCTTCTGCACAATACTGTGCAGCAATGAGTTTAGATCACTTTCCAGATCAAAGACTTCTGCTTTAAGGGCATAGTCTTTTGTAGCCTCCTGCTTGATGTCCTCTGTATCTTTGTCCTTTAGCCCAATGGCGGCTAAAGCCTGTTTCTTGAGCATGATGTCCGCACTGGCCGGATAGTGGTCACAGAACACTTCATGGGCCATGATGTTGCCCAAAATAACTATGCTTAAAAGCTCTTTGTGGGCAGCAAAGGATTTTTCAGGATCAGCAAAATGGTGATGAAAGGAGATACAATCCACGATATAGTCCGGCAGGTTCCATTGTTTGCCCAGAATCTTGCCCACTACGCTGTGATTGGTTTCGATGACTTCCTGCTCTGCCCCCAGAGAGCTGACCCTTTTTTCTGCCTTGAGGTCTTCTATCTGTAAATGGCTTGCAGCAAAGACTTCCATGATGATCATTTTTCCAATGTCATGCAGCAGGCTACCCACAAAAGCTGCTTCCTGGATCTCTGGATAGGTTTTTTTGGAGATGAATTTGGCAAGCACAGCAGACATCAGGCTGTGGGCCCAAAGTTGTTTTGAATCCTCAGAAATCTTTTGCTTGTCTGAAGCCAGGTGGTCTCTGAACATGACCCCAAGCAAGGCACATCTGATCTGGTTCAGGCCGGCCCGGGCAATTGCCTGTTTGACATTGGTTATGCTCTGTCCGGCCGGGGAATAAGTATGATTGACCAGTTTAAGGATCTTGGCGGTAAGAATGGGGTCTGATTCCACTACTGACCCAAGTTTTTTCAAATCAACATCATCTTTGAGGGATATGCTCAAGGCCTGCATTGCCACAGGAGGGATTACCGGCAGATCATCAATCTTTTTGATGATTGATCTCAGGCCTGGGCCGACAGTAGGTATGGAATTTGTTGCATCAGAATTGTTGTCAGACATTACCCAGCTCCTGCTCAATACATTAAAATCTGTTCAAACAAAATTTCTTTAGTAATAGACTAGTGCCTAGTCACATATTAATCTTCGCTTATCAGATAGAGCCCACTCATTTATGATTCCCCTCCCTGCTGCCGCTTTGGGCAGTAGGGAGGGGCCAGGGGAGGGTTCTTATGTACGACATTTGAAGGAATACAGTACACTAGGTTTTTTAAGAGCTTTTGCGCAAAAGATTCTGGACCCGCTTCAGCAATTCCTGGATATTAAGCGGCTTATGGATCAAGTCACTGGCCCCTTTGGCCTTGGCCTGGGCAGGAGTGAAATCCTTGACATAGCCAGTCATCATGAGCACCTGGCAGCGATATTTTTTTTTGATGACTTCTGTGAGCTGAATACCGTCCATAATGGGCATTACAATATCTGTGAGCACGAGATGTACCTTTTGTTTTTGCATGATCTGTAATGCCTCCTGGCCGTTGGAGGCAGTGAGGCAGGTATAGCCGCTCATTTCAAAAACTTCCTGCAGCACCCCTTTGAATTCGTTTTCGTCATCCACCACCAGGATGGTGGTTTGTTCGGCAGTATTCCGGCTCATAAAATATCCTTGTTAGCAAACTTAGGACAACAGATAAGGAAATAAATATCGATTTTTTATTCCAGTGTCATGCACTCCAGGCTATTAAAAACTGAGTGAAGCATGCTGGGATATTGTTTGAGTTTGGGAATAGTTTCAGCCTGATTCAGGAAGCCATTTGTACACTGTTTGAGCATTGAAGTCGAACTGGTTTTCCTTGATCACTTTTAGGCAGGCCTGGACCACCTCCTGGTCATATTTGCTGCCCATATTGTTTGATATTTCTTCCAGGGCTACCTCTATCCCTAATGATGGACGGTAGGGCCGATGGGATGACATGGACTCCACAACATCTGCAACAGCCATGATTTTGGCTTCAATCAGGATCTGTTCATCTTTTATTCCCCGGGGATAACCTGAGCCATCGATTCGCTCATGATGCTGGTAAATAATCTCGGCAATGGGCCAGGGAAATTTGACCTGCCTGGGGATATCGTGCCCTATTTTGGGATGAGTCTTCAATATATTGAATTCTATTTCAGATAGTTTGCTGGGCTTGGTCAGGATTTCTGCAGGCACAGCGATTTTGCCCAGGTCGTGGATTGCTCCGGCCATCCGTATACCGATGATTTGATCCTCGGGGAGCTGCATATGCTTAGCTATTGCACAGGCCAGGTTGGCCACGCGTACTTGATGTCCTGATGTATAAGGGTCCCTGACTTCAACCATAGAGGACAGGGTATGGATCACCCCTTCCAGGGTTTGGCGCACTTCCTGCAGGGTCTGGTTTAATGCGCCGCGCATGTCCTGCTCTCGCTGCAAGCCTTTTTGGAGCTCGACCCGCAAGGCCCTTTCATGCAAAACTCTTTTGAGCCGGATCAAAAGCTCTTTGAGATCCAGCGGTTTCTGGATGAAATCGCTGGCGCCTTTGGCGATGGCATCTCCATAGGCCAGGTCTTTGACATAGCCGGTCATCATGATCACGTCGCAGTCATATTTGGCCCTGGCTGTTTCTGTGAGTTCTATACCGTCCATTTGGGGCATGACAATGTCCGTGACCAACACATCCACGCTTTGATTTTCAAGGACCTGCAGTGCTTCTTTGCCGTTGGAGGCAGTCAAGCAGTTATAGTGCTCCAGTTGAAATACTTCCTGGAGTACGCCCTTGAATTCCTTTTCATCATCCACCACCAGGATGGTGGTTTCTTGTGCAGATTTGTCCTGCATAGGATCCTTTCTTGTCTTACATGTTGTCTTTAGAAATCATTGTTCGCCAGAGATGGATCTCATTTGGCTCCTTTCTGGGAGATCACAGCAGGGATGGTTTTCAGAAGTATTTTAAGGTCCTGCCAGAAGGAGAAGTTTCGGATATAGCGGATATCGTATCTGATCCAGTCATCAAAGTCTGAACCATCTCTTTTGTATATTTGCCACAGGCAGGTTATGCCAGGCTTTACCGTGCGTCTGATTCTATGCCACTGGTCCATTTCATTTTCTTCAACAATATAAAAAGGCCTGGGTCCAACCAGGCTCATTTCCCCTTTAAGGACATTAATCAATTGAGGCAGTTCATCAATGCTTGATTTGCGCAGGAATTTGCCAATTTTGGTAATTCTGGGATCATCTGTCATTTTAAAGAGAGGGCCGCCCCGCTCATTAAATTCCAGCAGGTCGTTCCGCAAAAATTCAGACCCTTGAAACATAGTCCGGAATTTATAGGCATAAAATGGCTTGCCGCCCCATCCAACTCGCAGTTGTTTAAAAAAAACAGGGCCTGGGGAGGTGGTTTTAATAAAAATCGCTACAATAATAAACAGTGGAGATAAAAATAAAAGACCAAATAAAGCCCCTGTTTTATCCATGATGGTTTTCCACAGAGGCATGCTGTGCACATAAAATTCTTCTGAATTTTTTATATAATTGATGTTCATCTGCTCAGTGAAAAGCTCTTTAGTAACAAACTGTTTTTATTTACTATATTCAAATCTCTAACTGACTGGGTCTGTGTTTGTCTTATCACTTTGAATTTATTGCCTTGGGTACCAGGTCGCAGCTCTCAAAGGCAATGCCAATACCTGTGTCCTGTTTGCGTACAATTTTGCCCCTGGCCTGAATCTCCACCTGGTTTTGAGCGTTATTCAGCAAGAGTGTTAAAGGCAGGCGAATGGTCACATTCACTGACTGTCCTAATTCTAATGAGGCATCGGTTTCCAAATAGACTCCGCTTTCAGAGATGTCCTTGGAGACAACCCCTTGCAGTGATCTGGATTGATCCGGCTGTTCCGTGAGCAAGGTGATCTCGGCATTTAACTGGATTTCAATCCTTTCATTTCTCCTCTTACTGGCAACTTGTCTGTCTATTTGATCC
>CAZLUR010000125.1:0-7020 GCA_964562725.1 uncultured Desulfohalobiaceae bacterium
AAATTATCTCTGGCAATGATCTCACGGGCATCCTGCCATGCAGCTCCTGCACTGCCTCATTGGCCCTAGTGGTCACAATGGCGCAGGAGTTTATGCCTTGCCCTGTCTCCTGATCCTTTTCAGACTCCCTTCGCAAGGAGGGGTAAGGGGTGGTTGAATAAGGACCTCTTCCTCCCAGCGCTCCCAGATCCCGGCAAAGCTAAAGAACCCTTGCTATTATTTCACGCAAAATGATACCCAGTACACGCTGGTAGTAATGACACAGCTAAACTTTGCGGAATATTATGGCCTGCAATCCCCCTTCAGGACAACGGGACATTCAATCCCTAATCCTTATATTCAACCCTATTCCGACCAGCGTCCTTGGCTGCATACAAGGCCCGGTCAGCTCTTTGCAGTAAGGACTCCAGGCCCTGATCATCCTCCCTTAAAAAAGCAACTCCCAAGCTGGCAGTAAATCGAATGCTATCCCCATTGTCTGCTGTAACCTTTAGCTGTTGTACCAGCTTCCGGACGCGTTCTGCCGTCTGCACCGCTTCCTCTGGTCCGGTTTCCGGCAACAGGATCCCAAATTCTTCGCCTCCTAGGCGGGCGAAGACATCTGCGGTGCGTAAAATGCTGCTGCAGGCTGCGGACAGGGCCTGCAACACGGCATCTCCGGAAGCGTGCCCATAGGTATCGTTGACATCCTTGAAATAATCCAAATCCAAAATCAATACAGACAAAGGACTCTTGTAGCGTCTGGAGCGATCTACCTCTTTTTCCAGCTCCAGCAGGAAATAACGTCGATTGAAAGCTTGAGTCAGTTCATCCGTCCGGGCCAGGTATTCCAGTTGATTGAGGTACATATTGAAAAAGCCTGTCTATGGAAATTGATAACCCTTTTCCCGAAATAATCTCAGGCAGGCATCCACCACATCTGAATCATAAAGTACTCTTTTATTGTTCTCAATTTCCTGCAGTGCCGTACTTATCCCCAGTCCTTGACGATAGGGGCGGTGGGAGGCCATGGCCTCCACCACATCAGCCACAGCCAGGATACGGGCCTCCATAAGAATTTCATCTCCTTGCAGATTTCTTGGATAACCTGAGCCATCCATCCGTTCATGGTGCTGGTGAACAATCTCTGCCAGGGGCCAGGGCGATTCCACGTCCTTCAAAATCTCGTAACCTATCTGAGCGTGCTCTTTAATCAGCGCGAACTCAATCTCTGACAGTTTTGTCGGCTTGGACAATAAATCCGATGGGGTATGCAGTTTCCCGACATCGTGGATAGGTCCAGCCAAGCGGATGGCTTCAATTTTCTCCTGGGGCAGTTCCATTTCAATGGCTATAGCCCGGGCAAGGTCTGCTGACCTGTGCTGGTGACCTGCTGTATAGGGATCTCTAGTCTCCACAGCAGATACCAGGGCCTGAATAGTTGTGCCCAAGGCATTTCTGAGACCCTCCAGGGTTTGTCTGAGCTGTTCTTCTGCCTGCTTATACTCACTGATATCCCTGGATATAATTTGAAAAGTCCTTTGCTGACCAGAAACTGAGATCGGCACATAATAATTTTGCAGGTATCTGCCCTGTCTTTCATCCTCAAAATATATGAGCTCATCTTTATTAATTGATCTTTCAGCATCCATTATTCTTTTGTCAGCCAGATCCTTGGGCATCACATCGTGATAGGTCTTGCCTGCAAGTTCTTCCTGGGTCAGACCAAAACGCCTGGCCATGGCCGGATTTACAATCAAAAACCTGCCATGCTCATCAACTAAGGCGATGGCGTCCGGGGATGTATTGATCAGCTTTTTGTACCTTCCCTCGCTTTCCTGCAGCGCCTCCTCTGCCTGCTTACGCTCGGTGATGTCCCTCAGCTGTTCAATAATACGGACTGCATTTCCGTCTTCATCCAACACGGGATTGCTTCGGCAGTCCAAATAAATGCCCAACTCAGGAACATACTTCTCTAATTGCTCCAACTTACCGGTTCTCAAGGCCTCTCTGGTGGCGCACTGCTCGCACTCCCTGTCCCGGCCTATGAGCTGAAAACACTTTTTGTGGCGGACCTCCTCAGGAGACAAGTTCAGGATCTGATACCCAGCTTGGTTGTATCGCTCTATGCTATGATCCGGGTACTGGATGGCCAGGATGTCCGGGATCCCGTTTATGATGCTATCCAGGAGGTTGTTCTGCCCTCTAAGCTCCTGCTCCAGGCTCTTGCGCTCGGTAATATCCACGCTGAAAGCCATGCTTTGATTTGTTCCGGGGATCACATTCATGCCCAGAAACAGATATTGCTTTTGTCCGTGACGATTGATGAAACGGCACTCGTATAGTTGGCGTGGGACAGCATCCGGATCACGGTGGCGCAAAGAGTGGTATTCCTTCATCCAATCCACATCCTCGGGATGCATGAACTCGGTCCAGGATTTTCTCCCTTCAAGCTCATGCCTGGTATATCCCGAAAGCTTCTCGAAATGTAAGTTGGCAAGGGCAATAGTATTGTCCTCGTTGGTAATGAACATTGGCGTGCCGGAGCTCTCAAAAATGGCCCGGTAGTAGTTCTCAGACCTGCGCAGGGCTTCCCTGGCTTGCTCTCGCTCCAGACACTGGCCCAGACTTTCCGCGATGTTCTCGATCAGCTCGCGCTCCTGACTCAAAAAGGGCCCTTCGTCACGCTCTGGGGCCTTTCGCAGATAAAAGACCTCGATGCGGCCCGCGTTGTTGTCATTCACTACGATGTTGGCGGACTGCTTCCACGCTGTCTCCCGGAAACCAGGACTTTTGAACGCCTCACCCTCCAGCAGCAGACGAGCGCAGGTCGTGTCAGGGTACTGCCAGCCAAAAGGGATAAGCTCCACTGCGGATTGCATCAACTCCTGCCGGGAGATGTCGGGCTGTTCCAACAACCGGGACAGGCGATGCAGGCAGTCAAGCTCCTTTACCCGTTTTTCCAGCTCCCGGGATTTTTGTTGCAAGGCATCCGCGGTCTTCCGATACTCAGTAATATCCGAGGCCACCTCGGTTATCCCCTTCAGCTCTCCCTCCGGTGTCCACAACGGATAACTCTTTATAAGAAAGACCCTGCCATCTGGAAATTCCACTTCGTCCTTGTGGTGCATGCCCGTTCGTATGGTGGATTGGACTGGACATTGCTCGCAGGGGGTGTCTCTGCCATGCCATACCTGGTAGCAATACCGGCCAAGCAGGCTTTCCGGATCCTCGCCCACAAATTCTCCTGCTGCTTGATTAGCCCACTGTATCCGCAATTCCAGATCCAAAACAGCCATTAAATCGTTAACGGAATCTAAAAGATCGCTTTGTTGGTATGGGCTCAAGTTAATATCCATACATTCCTCTGTCACCTAACGGATTTTAAAGGCATTTGACGTCTTACGTGAAATGGGCAGGGAGTAATACCCCTATGAACGACCGCGCAGAGCTTTTCCTGCTGCAATTTGATAGATGAATATAATTTCTTTATTCCTTAACGGCCAAAAGAAGTCAATAAGCAAAGCAAAAACAGTGAGCTAGACTAAAACGCTAGGCTAGAACCCCCAAATAAAGCCCCGGGCAACCCCGGGGCCTGCCCTTACGCCCACCCGGACTCTACAAAGACCTGCTTCTTGTCCGGAAATACTTCATTCAAGACTTCCAGCTGTATGATCACCTTTTCAAAATCCCAAAAAAATTTCTTGACAGCCTCTTGTCTCCAGATCAAGCTAAAGCCCAAAACATTCTGAATTAGGACCACTCCACATGGCATCATCCTATTCCCCAGCACTTGAATTCTTACAGGGTCAGATAGAGCGGGTCACCTACACCAACGAAGAGAACGGGTATACTGTGGCCAAGCTTAGAGTCAGTGGCCGCCGTGATTTGGTAACAGTAGTCGGCAGCATTACATCGCCTCTGCCTGGCCAGGTCCTGAAGATGAAGGGTGAATGGGCTAATCATCCCAAGTTTGGAGAGCAGTTTAAATCAGCTTACTGTGAATGCTCTGTCCCTGCCACTTCTGCAGGCATTCAGAAGTACCTTGGTTCAGGTTTAATCAAGGGCATAGGCCCTGTTATGGCTAAAAGGATTGTGGCCAATTTTGCAGATGATACCCTTGATGTAATTGAAAACCACATTGAAAAGTTGACTGAAGTGGAAGGTATTGCAGAAAAGCGAATAGAGATGATCAAAAAAGCCTGGCAAGAGCAACAAGGGCATATCCGATCCAGGCAAAGGAATAGCCCCCGGTATCCACTGCTATATGGCAGATCTGATCCAGCAATTTGTGTTCATCCTGGGCGTGGACAACTGCGCACAGACCCTCGCTTAATGTACGCAAGGCCCTTTCCAGCCTTTGCTGCTGGCTTCCCTGCATTCCCAGCTTGTTCTGTGGATGGCTCTTCTGCCCCAGTGCCGCCAGCCAGCTGGCTCAGCTTGTCAGTCGCCCTGTATTTGCCAAACCCCAGCCTTTCCGCGTAGCCCAGCCTGTGCAGCTTTGAAGCGCAGTCCGCGATATCCTTGCGGGGCAGTTTTTTGCCCAGCCACTCCTGCAGGTGATCAAGGTCAGCATTTTGACCATTAAAAGAGACCCTTGGGATCTCCCTGGCTACCTAGCTCACCTTTGTTTTAAAATACAGTCCTTACATCCTTCCGCCCCTGAGAGCACAAAGCCTTGTGTGTCAGGCAAATACAAAGCTTCTTAATTTTCAAGCAATTAAAGCAAGCTTACACAACGGCTGCCATAACCGGCGACAAAAAAACCAGAGCGACGAAGGACCATCGCTTTTTGCTTCCGAGTGCAATAATCAGTGCAACACTTACCCATTTATGACGAAATAGAACAGATAAGCGCCCACTGGCCCTAGGTTTTCGGTTGAAAAGGCCGCCGCCGTGTCTTTTTTCCTTATTCTGTAGTGTGCACCATAATCGTCAAGTCAAGGGTCCGGGAGGGCTTTACCCAAAGCCCGTTCAAAACCCCGCACATTATGTACAAAAAAGCTGCGAAGATGGCAAGTCCCGCCCGGTCGCTCTTTAGCTCCTGGCTGGGGCCAAAGGAAACACATGGCCCCACTGCAGGCACGTTGCAGCAAGCCGCTTCGGACCATCCTCCTTAAGGCTTCCTGCAGGGTCTTGGGACTGAGCCGGAACCCGCGGGTGGTATTGGGCAGCTACAGGACGTAGCCAGTATCCAGCTTCCAGGATTTCTCCCTGCCTAAGCCCTACTCATCGTATGCAGTCTCTATCTCCCATAATATTCGTATCAAAAGTGATGCGATTATAGCCAAGCATACATATACTCCTATTTATGTTTTCCACACTTTGGTTTGATAAACATTTTGCTCATCTGGAAACCAAGGCCGCTTGGTTCCTATTAGAAACAGACAAATTAGTGATCATAGAAAGATCGCTAAGTTTTAGGTTTTCATAAATAGAGTGTTACGAATTTACTTTTGCAAGGTGCAACATAAATGACACATGTGTCTTTTTGTCCCTTATATTTTGACCCTGGACTAAGGTTTAGTGTGGGAGCTTAGATTAAAAAGTAACTGAATTTCAATATGATAAAGTGGGATCCTGCCATTAAAATCAGTTCATGGCATAAAAAGTGCTTGGAAAATAGTATTTGGCAAGACGGTGAGTTGAAGGCTCAAGATCAGAGAAGAAAAGACGCTAGGCTGAAGGTGTTTAACATACTTAAAAGTATTAGTATTACTTTTATTGCCTTTGCATTTTGCCAGGTGTTTTTGATGGATGCCCCTTTGATTACTGACAGCAGTTACGGAGAAGAAGATGACCGGTAATCACAATCACACTTATTTGGAAAAGGATTGAATAATTTTGTGCTTAATTGAAATGATTGCATAACGGTTTATTCAGATAAAAATTGAAAATGAAGTTCTGCATGACGGCAAGAGGGCTTTTATGAAGCCGTCAAGTATGGCATAACAAGTGGTTGACCATAACGGCCCGTCAAGACAAGATTTTACAATGAGACAAGGAGGTAGTTATGAGACATGGAAAAAAATTCTTGTGTACTTTTATGGTGGTGGCTCTGGCCGGATTTCTTGCGATAACCGGTTGTTCGGGCCCAATCGACGAGGAAGAGGCAGAGGAAATGAGAAGCCAAATTCAAGAAATGCGCGATCAGTTGTCAGATGTCACAGGTGAACTTGATGAACTTGCCAAAGCGGACGATGACGGCGATTTAGAGGAACGAATGAATAATTTGCGCAATGAGTTAGAGTCGATGAGAGACCGTCTTGGTGACTTCGATGAAGAGTTGAAGCCAAAAGAACGTGAAGAGCCTGAACAGCCCGCAGGTCAGGCTCCTGGGGGGACGCAAGGTGGTGGTTCGCAGGGTCAACAGTCCTATTAAAAATCCTTGATGGAGGGGATGAGCAGTATAACGAGTTGAGAAAGGAAGCATTTGATGGTATGATGATCACAAGTATGTTATAGATGAACCACTTGCTTCTTTTATTGATTTTTTTTCCCTTTTCAATCCGCATCAGCTAATTCCTGGTCGAGGCTGTCAGGGGTGATCTGTAAGGGAGATACTTTGGATTCGGACAATGCATTGATAAACCCGGCACTTGAGAGGCCGGCTATTTCAGCGCCCTTATTCAGGGTAATTCTGCCTAGTTCATACCATTTGATTGCGGCAGCAATACGCATTTGTCTACTAAATTCCTGAGGGTCACAGTCTGGAGTGCGGAAAAAACAGTTTCGGGCATTTCTATAGTTAGTGTCGGCATAGGATACCTTCCTATTTGTTTTTATTGTATAAACCTGAACAAATTTAAATTTGCCGCATTTAAATTAAACTTATGCTGCAACTCAGGCCTAGTCAAGTGGATTGCACCTGACCGGAAAACCCCGGGGCCCAGGTTATAATCGAGCCCTGTCACGCCATGTCGTGATTTCAGGGCGGACAAAACTCTTCCCCGTCCGCGAATCCCCGCCAATCCACACGAATCCAACCCCGATCTTCTTATTTCATCGGGGACTAAATGACTGACCGACTCTCCAGGCGCT
>CAZLUR010000126.1:0-6951 GCA_964562725.1 uncultured Desulfohalobiaceae bacterium
CAATAGAATTTTTTTTCAAGTGAGTGCAGGGGGATTAAGGGGTGGTTGAATAATGTTAGCAAAAAAAAAGAAAGCATTATCGAGGTCAAGAGCTTTGTGGAGCGGATGAGGCTGCTAAGTCCATGCCCAAAAAAACCTACTCAGACTAAAGACTGTGCAGTCAAAAGTTCTTTAGTAATAGGCTGTTTTTATTGACTATATTCAAGTCTCTAACTGTCTAAGTTCCTATTTGTCTTATCAGTTTGAATTTATTGCCTTAACCTTGAACGTTGAACCTTGAACTTTGAACTCTCAAGCTAAAGAGCAAAAATCAGAAAACGCAAAATGGTTCCTGGTTTAAAGTCACTGCTATCCTCCCAGCAGGAGTTCCACATCCACCAGCTGGATCCTATCTAGAGGCAGGTAGGCAAAACGGCTGAACTTGCCTGCCCCGGACTCGAAGAGCACTGCCAGCTGCCCGTTGACCTTGGCTATGCCCTCGCTCATGGGCGGGGCCTTTACAGTCCTGACGTGCCTGGAACTGTCCAGGTGCCAGACTGGGACCTGCAGCCCGCTCTCAAATTCAAACATATCCTCGGACTGCTCAGCAAAAAGTACGCGGTACACTGAGAGGCTGCTCGGGTTCCTCCTGCCGTAGGACTGGCTGAGGATGATATGCCCCTCTGCGAAAGCAGCTCCCTGGACCTGATCCGGAATAGAGATGAAATAAGCTGGATATGCTGTCCCGGAAATCAGCCTGTGACTCTGGATATCATCCGTGTCTCGATCCAGGGGGAAAGCCGCCATCAGGGCCTGGTTGCGGCCGCCGCCTGCAGTGGAATAGGCATGAGAAGCCTTGGTGGCGTAGCGCCTGTCCCTGGTCCTGAACTCTCCAACATACAGCACTGACTCTGATGCTGCGGCAAAGCAGGCCCTGACCTCGGTTTCCCAGCCCTGGCCCAGAAAAATTATGCCCTGGTCATCCGCGGCCAGGAGCTCTTGCAGGGAGACCCTGTACACAGTTCGGTCCGAGGCTATCCACAAATGTTCTCTGGTCCGGGCCAGGCCACCGAGATGGCCGCGGTGCATGCTTCCATCCTTGTTGTAGAGCCAAAGCACCTTCTTGAGCTCAAAGTCCTGCAGGGAGACAAAAGTCAAGACCCCTGGCAGTTCCTGGTTCATGTAGTTGGAGATCACCAACAGATCTGCCTCTGGAATATAGGCCTTGCCCTGGGGCACCGCTCCCTGCAGCAGGCCGGGGATCACCGGCCCCTCCTGCATCAGGGCCAGGTAGTCAGAAAACAGGTTTATGGGTATTTGCCTCGCATGGGGGATCTCCTGCTGGCCCAGGGCAAGCCAGAAGCCCTCCTCCTGGGCCAATTTGCTCCCCTGGGGAGCAGCTGCGCAGGAGACCATGAACAAGCCCAAAACCAGAAGTAATGCCAAGGGAAAACGTCTACACATGGCTGTCTCCTAGTCCATTTTTTTCAAGTGAGTGCAGGGAGATTAAAAGGTGGTTGAAAGGTTGAAGAATCATCATCCAACCTCCCCTGCCCCTCCTTGCCAAGGAGGGGAATTAAGAGGACCGCGCCTCTATGTTTTTTTTTCGTGCAGCAACAGCACCAGGCCGAAACATTTCTGGTAAAGGCTCAAGTCCATGTGGGTGCGGGTCTGGCCAAGCCCCCGGGCAATGATACTTTCCAGGCTTTTGCGCATCACTTTTAGTTCCAAGATCACCTTCTGCACTGGCAGGCCGGCTCCACAAGGAAAACCGGTATCCAGGAGGTGACTCTATCTTTTCATGTTATGTAATAACAAAGAATTGTCAATATGACCTGACTACTTTTTGGGCCATTGTCGTCCGGGACTGTTTTGTATAAGGCAAATGTCATCATCCAACCACCCCTGCCCCTCCTTGCTAAGGAGGGGAATTAAGAGGAACAGGCTTAGATGCTCATCCTTTGGTTCCGGCTGGACAGTTCAGTTGCAGTGACCGGCACTGGTTATCCATTGGCCAGTAGAGAAATTTTTTCTTGTAGAAAAGGCCTTTATGAGTTTCAGGTTGCCCAGCAATAGCCGGAAGGTGCGCAATAAAATTAAAAAGGCAAAGCAGGGATGAATAATGGGAGACCCAATAATTGACACTATCGCTCAAGCCCTGCTTTGCATGACGACGCGATGAACCTTCGGAAAACTCGAGTCATGTATGAGTAATAGTTTTATCTGATCAGGCCAGGCAAAAAGGTCACAATTTGAGGAAAGGCTATAATAATTGCAATGCCGACTATCAGGGCCAATAGAAAAGGCATCACACCGATGAATATTTTTGTCAGAGGTACCTCCGGGACGATACCTTTGACTATATAGACATTGATGCCTACTGGGGGTGTGATACTGCCCATCTGGGTAATGAGCACAATAATAATACCGAACCAGATGGGGTCATAGCCCAGGTGAATGACCACCGGGAAAAAGATAGGGATGGTCAAAGTGATCAAGGCCAGGGCATCAATGAAGCAACCAGCAACCAGATAGATGAAACAGATGGCAGCCATGATGGCCCAGGTGGGCCAGGGCAGAAAAGAGACAAACTGGGCAACGTCCATAGGGATTCTGCTTAAGGCCAGGAATCGACCAAAAATTGTAGCTCCGGTGACTAAAAGTATGACCATACAGGAAGTTTTAGTAGTGGAGGCGACTGCTGCCTTGAAATCCTCCCAGCTCAGTTTGCCCTGGGCCAGGACTATGACCAGCAAGGTAAATGCCCCCACTGCACCCGCCTTGGTGGGGGTGAAGATCCCAAAGAACATGCCGCCCATGACTATAATAAAGACCAGCAGTGTCTCCCAGATCTCCAGGGTGGAGCGCAGCATCTCTTTCAGGACAAAGCTCTCCCCTTTGACGCCCTGTTCAGGATTAATCAAACAGTAAAAAAAGACGGCAATGATAAACAGGGCAGCAATAAAAAAGGCTGGTATTATGCCGGCAATAAACAACTCTCCAATGGAGAGCTGGGTCAGGATGCCGTAGATGATAAGCACCACACTGGGAGGCATGAGAATGCCGAGACCGCCACCAGCAGCAACACTGCCCGTGGCCAGCTTGTTCCCATAATTGTAGCGCTTCATTTCAGGGAGACCGATAGTGCCCATGGTGGCTACAGTGGCGGTAGCAGAGCCGCTGACAGCCCCGAACGCGGTGCTGGCAGCAATAGTGGCCATGGCCAGTCCGCCCTTGACCCGGCCCAGGAATTTATAGGCCATATCATAGAGCTTGGAGCTGACTCCGGCCTGGAAGGCAATAAAACCCATAAAGATAAAAAGGGGGACCAGGGCCAGGCTGTACGAGCTGAATTGGCTGTAGATTTCCCGGGAGAGTAGTGTCAATGCGGATTGAAAAGTGGTGAGATACCAGAAACCCAGAAAGCCAATAATGGCCATGGCGTAAGCCACGGCGATGCGTGTAAAAAAAAAGATCAGCAAGGCCGCGATGCCTATCAAGCCGACCAGGGTATGTTCACTCATACTTTTCCTCTGTTATGTACCTGTAAAATTCTAATAAAGCCACGACCGCCAAAAAGAAGAAAGCTGCTGAGATGACGTAGGCAATATTATAAAAGGGCAGGCCAAGTGTAGGTGATACTTCCCCTGTTCTTTTCAGGTCTTTGGCATAGGTAAAGCATTCATAAGCAATTATACTGAAGAAGGCTGCACAAATGATGCTCAGTATGCTGTTGTTTAGCCTTTTCAGCCAGCTAGGGAATTTAATGTATAAGAGTTCAACGCCGATATGGGACCTTTCCAGATGGGCTGCCGGCAGTATACAGGCGATAAGCAGGGCAGCCATCAAGGCCACCATTTCTTCTGAACCCAGTACAGGATGCCCGAAAAAATTTCCTGCTACATCGGCGCAGGTCAAAAGCATCATAGCCACCAGCATTATGCCGGACAAAAATTTCAGGAAACCAGATATCCTGTTTACTGTGCGAATGATCATAAATAACCACCATTTGTCCTGATACCCCTGTAGCCAATCATTATATTGGCCTCTCCAGGGGTACCAGGCACACCTTTGTAATCCAGGGTCATTTGTGGGGAGCTATTGAGCATAATAGTCACTTTCAAATTTTCCTGCCCTGTATTCTTCCAGTTTGGTCCTCAGGAATTCCAAGGCTTCTGTGCCAGGAACGCCTCTGTCCGCACAGTTTTCGGTATACTTGTCAAACACAGGCTCGATTGCTTGTGCCCATTTCCGGGCTTCATCAGTTCCAATGCCGATCATGGTATTGCCCTGGCGCATTGTAAAGCGAACCCCCTCATAGTCGATGGCATCCCAGGCCTGAGCGGTTTTAATAGCCCACTCCTGATTGACTTCAGTAATAGTGTCCTGGATATCTGCAGGCAGGCTGTTCCATTTATCTTTGTTCATAACTGTAAAGAAACCTACGGAGTAAGCAATTTCGTAGTTTGCAATACTATAGTTGGTTACTTCTCCCAGTTTCCAGCCTTCACTGGATTCTATTGGGTAAACAGCCCCGTCCACAACTCCGCGTTGCAGGGATTGATAGACATCAGGCATGGGCATACTTACCGGCGTGGCTCCCAGGGCCTCCAAGGTCTGAGCTACTGGTCCAGGAGAGCGAATTTTCATGCCTTTTAGATCTTCCATGCTGCGTACAGGTTTGTCCTTGGTGTGGATTAATCCGGGTCCATGGGCGTGCAGATACAATACATGGGTATCAGCAAGTTCTTCTGGCTGAAACTGCTCATAGATTTCATTAAAGGCGGCAGTGGCAAACCGGCCATTTGGATTGCCAAAAGGCAGATTGATAACGTCCATTAAGGGAAATCTGCCCCGGGTGTATAGCAGGCAGGACATGCCAATATCTGATCTGCCTGTGACCACGCCGTCATAGACCTGGGCAGCTTGGGTCAAGGTTTCGCCAGGATAATAGTGAATTTTGACTTGACCGTCAGTCCTTTTTTCCACTTCTGCACACCAGGCTTCAGCTAGCTGGCTCTGGATATGGCTGGGTGGGAAGAAGTTGCTGTAGGTAAAGGTGTAGGTCTGGGCCTGCACAGCCTGCGGCAGCAATAGAAATAAGTAACTGAGGACCAAAGCAGTCAAACCTAGTGATTTTAATGTTTTTTGCATATTACCCCCTGGGTTAAGAGTTTAGATTTAAGAGTAAGCACTTTGCCTGCTTCAGATGAAACTGGCTAAAAAACATAAACATTTAGGTTGGTTTTTTAAGAATGCCTTAACTATCTGGGCAGTATAAAAGTTATTTAATAATAAACTGTTTTTATTGGCTATACTCAAATCCTACAGCAGCAATAATATAGGGGAGTGGCCAGTCAGCAAGCCACTCCCCCTTCTATGCAGGATCCAAACCTCCAGCAAGAAATTGATTGTTTGTTAATACTTGTCGAAATCGACGTCAAGCAGTCAATCAGCCCGGGCAAGCAGTTTTAACCTGCTATAAGTTCACTGATATCTGCAGGCCTGAGCCTTCGTGCTAGCCAGCTTTTTCCTTTCTGCTGCCTGCTTGACCATAAGTAGCCTAGAGAGTACTTTCATATTACAATAGCACCATATACAAGAGCTCAGCCTCATAGCCTGTGTCCCTGATCTTTAAGCATGAATTGCAAGATAGGAGGAAAGACGCCATGAAGATCGCTATTTGCGGAAAAGGCGGCAGCGGCAAGAGTGTAGTAACTGCTCTTTTGGCCAAGGCCCTGCTGCAGAAGGACTACCAGGTCCTGGTCCTGGACTCTGATGAGTCCAATTCCAGCCTATACTTCATGCTGGGTCTGAAGTCTCCACCCTACGCTCTGATGGAGCTGGTGGGCGGCAAAAAGAGCGTACAAAGCGCCCTTAGGGTTGCCATGGGCGCTGAAAGCGGGCAAGAAGCACCGAACATATTGCAACAGGAGTCTTTGAGCACAGATGAGATTCCGGAGGACTTTATAGAGCGCGAAGACGGCCTTAGCTTCGCTGTAATCGGCAAGATCCAGCAGTCCCTAGAGGGCTGTGCCTGCCCTATGGGGGTTTTGACCCGAGAATTCCTGAGCAAGCTGCAGCTCGCTGAGAATCAAGTGGCCTTAGTGGATATGGAGGCCGGCATCGAACACTTTGGCCGGGGCCTGGAAACCAGCCTGGATTCAGCGCTTATTGTTGTAGAGCCTTCCTGGGAATCCCTGCTTCTGGCTGTCAGGATGAAGGAGATGTGCAAGCAGTCAGGGATCAAGTCCTTTGGCGCGATCCTGAACAAGTACCCCAATCAGGAAATGGCTAAGAAGCTAAACTCCAAGCTCAAAGATGAGGGCATCCAGGTCCTGGGCGGCATCCCCTATGATGAAGAGATCTTCCAGGCCGGGTTCAGCGGAGAGCAGATCAAGTCCGCAACAGCAATAGGGATCATGAGTAAGGCTGTGGATTCCATGCTTTAGGGTAATAAGTCCCATTTGGATATTTTTCAGGAGCAACGTTATGTGTCTGGGTACAGCATACTATCTTCAGGGCCAGAGCCAGGAGCAGATCCTGCAGGACGTGGCCTATATAGATCTTAAAGGTGACCAAGTCCGTCTGGTGACCCTGCTGGGACAGGAAAAGCTGGTGGAAGGCAAACTCCTGGAAGTGGATCTGGAACAGGGCAGCATCCTGCTGCAGGCCCGGCCTTGAGCTAAGCCACAGGTAACCATTCACCAATTTTATTGTGTCCGGAATAACTGCAATGCTTCCAGGAGCAGGTGCAGCTCTATTCCAGACTGATGCAGACCAGGGAGAATCGCCCTATACGCCTGGGTCTGTACTTTCCTCTTTACTCAGGATGGCGGGAGTGGAGCCCTGTTTAGAAAGTAAATCAAGGCTCCTGCTTCATGGCAGGCACCACCAGAACCGGACAGGGGGCCTTGCCCAGAACATTCTGGGCTACGCTGCCAAGGAGAATGCTCTTCAGGCCTGTCCTGC
>CAZLUR010000127.1:0-6928 GCA_964562725.1 uncultured Desulfohalobiaceae bacterium
GGCTGTGCTCAGATTATTCTGATTAAACAGCCGATCCGCACTGATGGTCAAGGATGTAGAATTAAAGCAAACAAGCTCGGGCTGGGCCAAAAGCAGGGCATGTTCTAATGCTTTGCGGGCGTTATCCAGGATACCTGGTTTGTGCATATTAAGGCAGGGATAAAAGGCAACGCCTATTCTGGGACTCTCACAGCCCAGCTCCTTAAGGGCATAATTTAAATTTTCCAGCAGGGTCATACTGGTTTGTTTTTCTTGGTTCGGCAAATACAGCGCCCAGCAATTGCTGCTGTATTCACCCAGCAGGGCGCCTGCATGGATCAATTCTTGACTTAAAAAGCTGCAAGCAGTGTCTTGTTTTGAATCAAGAAAAATCTTTTGAAAGTTGTCCTTTGTCAAAGCTGCAGACCTGCATAGGGCCAAACAGAATCTGGAGGCTCTAGTCCTGGCTTTTTGCCAGGAACTGAGGAATCTTCGCAAAGGCATCAGCTCCAATAAAGGCTGCAAGGCTGTATCTTGTGGCTCCAGGCCCAGTTCCGGCTCTACATAATCCTGTTTTGCAGGTTGGTGCAGGAGCCTGTCCCCGGGTTCAGGGTAAATGCTGGGGTCGATTAAGTGCAGGATTTCCCCTTCTGATTGCTCCATGTCCACTCGGGTTAGGATAATTTCAGCCTTGGCCCGGGCATTTTCTAAATTGGGGTCTTGATCTGGTCCAGGCTCAAGGTCTGTGACCAAAAACCG
This sequence comes from uncultured Desulfohalobiaceae bacterium, assembly GCA_964562725.1. GTDB lineage: Bacteria > Desulfobacterota > Desulfovibrionia > Desulfovibrionales > Desulfothermaceae > CAZBUB01. The sequence goes on from CAZLUR010000127.1 coordinate 739, forward strand.
CTGACCTTCCCGGGCCTGACTCAGCTTGCCCAGGCTTATCAATATGCGGTTAAAGGTCAGATTCTTGATAATTCTCCCCCCCTGGTTTATTATTTCAGAAAAAGCGAGTACTTCTGGGATATTCCCCAGGTTGTGCGCTGTTTGTGCAGCCAATAAGCAGTTGCCGAGCAAGAGGCTGGCTTGTTCAGGCAGGGGCTGCTGCAGGCAGGGGCCTGTCAAATCTTGAGGATAATTGCTGAAACCACAGGAGATCCCGGGTTTAACCTTTTCCTCGGTCACTTTGTATTCCTGCTGCAGGGCATGCAGGCTGTCCAGGATGCTGCGCGCGATGTCCTGACAACGGGCAGGTCCGGCTTGGGGAAGAAGCAGGCCGAAGCTGGCTTCCCCAGCTCTGCCCAGGAGCTGATTGCCAGTTATAAAGGCCATTATGTTGGCGGCAACAGCGTGCAGGACCTGCTCTGTAAAGGCATATCCGTAATTAAGGCTTAAATGTTTTAAGTTATGCACATAAAACAGCACAAGGCCAAAACCGGACCTGTAGGGTCTGAAGCTGGAATCTGCAGCAGCTGGATCCTGAGGCTGGTTGCTGTGTCTGATCAACTCGATTTCCTGGACCAGATGCTGTAACAGGCTTTGCCGGCGCAAAGCCCCAGACTCTGGGTCTGTCTCCTGCATTTTTTGCAGGTAGAGATTTTCCAGAAAGATCATGATGTACTGTTTTAACAGCCTGCATACGGGTTCCGGCTCCTGCAACTCTACGTTTTGAGCCATAAAGATGCCCAGCAGCTTGTCCTGTACAGCAAGGGGCAGGAGCAGTTTTTTTTCAGTCTGCAGGTACAGGGGCTGGAAGCAGCCATGGGATTTGCGCAGACTCCTGGGAGCTTGCCTGGGGAAATAAATTGATCCTGCAGTAAAATAAAAGACCTTTAGCAGACTTTCCTTGAGCTGGGACTCGTGCCTGATAAGGTCTTCAGGGGTTATGGTCTTCAGGTCATTTTTTAGCATGATTTTGATCCCAATCAGAGCAATTACCAGACAAAGTGCATGGTGCGCAACATTTTTATGCCTGGTATACTAACTCGAGAGTTCAACGTTCAAGGTTCAAAGTTCAAAGTTAAGGCAATAAATTTAAATTGATAAAACAAACACGAACTCAGACAGTTATAGGCTTAAGTACAGTCAATAAAAACAGTTTATCTACAGGATTTTTGACTGACCAGATACTAATAGTAGATTGATTCTTTTTAAAATATTTTCCTTGAGAAATAATGCCCAGGCCTGGAATTTTGGCCTTGGACCCGGTTAGGCTGCCTGGGCAGGGGACTATTGAACCAAATTGCTTTTTATGGCATCAGTCATTAGCAGCCTTGACCCAAAGGCTGTGGACGGCTTTCTAATGTCTGGATTTTTATTGGAGGAATTCTCATATGCTTAATGTAAAGATCTTTCCCCTGGGTCCTTTACAGACCAATTGTTTTGTGATGTTTGACCATTCTGAGGCCATGGCAGTGGACCCCGGGGGGGAACCAGATGCAGTGCTGGATTTTTTGAGGCAAAAGAATCTGAACCTGGTCTATATCCTGAATACCCATTTTCATTTCGATCATATCTTGGGCAACAAGGCCCTGCAAAGGGCCACAAAAGCTCCAATTCTGGCTAATTCTGAGGATGATTTTTTGCTTCAGGCCCAGGTTGGAGGAGGCGGAGGCATGATGGGATTCCCCACTGTGGAAGCCTTTGAATACCAAGCCCTGGAGCCTGGTCAGTACAGCTGGCTGGGTCATGAGTGCCAAGTACTGTCTACCCCAGGGCATACACCAGGCAGCTTGTCTTTTTATTTTCCGCAATGCGCCATGATTTTTTCCGGGGATTTGATATTTTATAGGTCGGTGGGCAGGACAGACTTTCCCAAAGGCAGTACCCAGACCTTGATGCGCTCAGTGCAGGACAAGATATTCAGCCTGCCGGACAAGACGGTGATCTATGCAGGACACGGTCCGCAAACCACAGTGCGTGAAGAAAAGCTTTTCAATCCTTTTTTCCAGGATGGTTCTTTTATTTAGTTGATTAGACCTGACTGGTGCTGGGATTCTGCTTTTATTTTTAGCAGTGCTCTTTAGTCTTGGTTGCTGTGTCTGGATAACCATGGCCCTGGAGTTATAGTGTTGCCTGGATTTGTGGCGCAAGCTAGGCACCGGATCGTAAACCATCTGGGCAGATTGCAGAAATTTTGCGAGGTGGGCACCGCTCTTCGCTGCTTAGCCTGCGGCCGGGTCATATTCAGCCCGGAAAATGGATTACAATGTTGCCCGGAATGCAGTGCAGAGCTCCGACCCAGGCTGAAAGGCTATTGTCCAGGCTGCGGCGCTATTTTTGCCCGGGAAGAGGAGGAGCCTTGCCTCTGCCTTGCTTGTCGCAGCCAGAGAAAGCCCTGGGTCAGATTTGGTTTTTTTCAGGTCTACAAAGGGCTCTTACGTGATTTGATAATGGCTTACAAATATGAGGCAGCTCTGGGCTATAACAAAGTTTTGCAAGGGCTTTTGCTGCAGACCTACTTGACGCGGTTTGCAGCTCAGCATGGAAGGGATGGGCAGGACCTGTTGCTACCTGTGCCCATGCATGTCCACAGGCTGCAGGCCAGAGGGTTCAATCACAGTCTGGAACTGGCCAGGGTGTTAATATCCCAGGGTCTTGAACTCAGAGCTGAGGCAATGCAAAGGGTGCAGTCCACCAAGCCCCAAGCAGGCTTGGACAGGAAACAGCGCTGGAAAAATCTCCAGGGAGCTTTTCAGGTGGACAGGGAGCTGGTGAAGGGGCGCAGCATACTGTTGGTGGACGATGTCTACACCACAGGGGCCACTGCTACAATCTGCAGCAAGGAACTAATCAAAGCCGGGGCCAAAGAGGTCAATCTGCTGGTCCTGGCCAGGGCGGAAACTATATGAGTTTTGCCTGCAGGAAAGCTTGACTTATTTCAGGTTTGCATTTATTTTGTTAATTTAATCTTTGCGGAGGACATCTAAATGTATGCTATAGTGGATACTGGAGGCAAACAATATAAAGTCAGTCCAGGCGCAGTGTTTAATGTTGAGAAAATTGAGGCTGATATTGGATCAGAATTGGTGCTGGACAAGGTTTTGCTGGCAAGGGATCAAGATGAGCAGCTCAAAGTGGGCAGGCCTTACCTGGATGGGGGCAAAGTGCTCTGTGAGGTGCTCAAGCAGGACAAAGACAAAAAAGTGATCATTTTTAAACATAAAAAGCGCAAGGACTATCGTAAAAGGGCTGGACACCGTCAGGCGTTCACCCAGTTGCAGGTCAAACAGATTGAAATCTAGTTGCTCAAGATAAGGAGGCAGCAATGGCACATAAAAAGGCAGGGGGCAGTTCCAGGAACGGCAGGGATAGTATAGGCCAAAGACGGGGTGTGAAGCGTTTTGGTGGTCAGCAGGTCAAAGCAGGCAATATCCTCGTCCGCCAGTTGGGGACCAAAATTCAGCCTGGGCAGAATGTGGGCCAGGGCAAGGACTATACCCTGTTTGCCCTGGTAAATGGACAGGTACAGTATGAAAAATACACCAGGAAACGCAAAGTCAAGACCAGGGTGAATATAGTCCCTGCTCAAGTCTAGTTTTGAGTTGGGTTCAACTTTTGGGGCAGGAGGGCTATCCTTCTGCCTTTTTTTGTCCTGGTCAGCATTTTGCAAGGCATTCTGTACTAATCTTGCATATGACTGCTAGAAAATAACTTAGCGTTAATATTGGCAATTTAAGATGCGTTTTGTGGACGAAGCCAGCATAAGGATTGCTTCTGGCAAAGGCGGTGACGGCTGCGTATCTTTCCGCAGGGAAAAATATGTGCCCAAGGGCGGCCCTGATGGCGGACAAGGGGGCAAGGGGGGGGATGTTTGTCTGCAGGCCTCTGAAGCCTTGCTTACTTTGTATGATTTTCGCTGGAAAAAATCATTCCAGGCCGAGAGCGGGCAACCAGGACAAGGTAAAGACAAGACTGGCCGGGATGGAGAAGATCTATGTATTCAGGTCCCGTTGGGCACGACAGTTTATGAACTTACTGATCAAGGAGAAACCCTGCTGGCTGATCTGCTCCAGCCTGGGCAGACTGTCCTCTTGGCCAGAGGGGGTAGAGGCGGCAAGGGTAATACTCATTTTAAGTCTGCCAGACAAAGGACTCCCAGGTTTGCCCAGCCTGGAGAAGCCGGTCAAGACAAACAGATCAGATTGGAATTAAAACTGTTGGCAGATGTAGGATTACTGGGCCTGCCCAATGCAGGCAAATCTACTTTTATGGCCCAGGTCTCTGCTGCTAGGCCCAAGATTGCCCCTTATCCCTTTACCACATTAAGCCCAAATCTGGGAATTATCAGCAATAACCAGGGCAGGAGGATGGCCCTGGCAGATATTCCTGGGCTGATCCAGGGTGCGCACAAAGGCCAGGGATTAGGGACTAGATTCCTGAAGCATGTCTCCAGAAGTGGAGTTTTGTTGCATCTTTTGAGTATTGAAGAGGTTCACCTGGATGATCCCTGGATTGGATTTGAGCTGGTAAATCAGGAGCTAAAGGCTTTTGAGCCTGATCTCTTGCTTAAAAATCAGATCCAGGCCATAAACAAGATTGACCTCTGGCCCAGAGCTGCAGTGCATCAGCTTAAGGACAGGGCCCGAGCAGAGGGAAAAGAGATGTTTTTTGTTTCCGCACTGCATGGCACAGGGCTGCAGGACGTTGTGCAGGCCCTGTGGAGGCAAGCTTTAAAAGCGGCGCATTTATGAGTACTAGGCAAGACACTTTCAGCAAAGAAGATTGTAATAAGCTGCGCAAGCAGGTTTTATCCGAAGCCAGGCAGATTGTGCTTAAGGTGGGCAGTGCGGTCTTGACCACAGAGCAGGGTCTGGATCTGAGGGTGGTCAATAGGCTTGTGGATCAGATAGCCTGTTTGCATGATCAGGGCAAGGAATTTATCCTGGTTTCTTCTGGGGCTGTGGCAGCAGGCAGGAAGCTGCTTGGGCTGGGCAAAGCAGAGCTCAGTCTGCCGGAAAAGCAGGCAGCAGCGGCTATTGGGCAGAGCCGGCTCATGCATAGCTACGACGAGGCTTTTTTACGCTACGGCAAAACTACAGCCCAGATCCTGCTGACCAGAGACGATCTGCGCAGCAGGCACAGATTTCTAAATGCCAGGAACACCTTTTGCACCTTGCTGCAGAGCAAAATAATCCCTGTAGTCAATGAAAACGATACAGTTGTGGTCCAGGAGCTCAAGTTCGGAGACAATGACTTTTTAGCCACATTGATCCTGAATCTGGTGCAGGCAGATCTGTTCATCAACCTGACCAGTGCAGAAGGGGTATTTTCAGCAAATCCTGCGCATGACAACCGGGCCAGCAAACTGGATTACATTCCAGACATTAAGGCCCTGAACCTGGAGGCTCTTTGCGAAGGTAAGACCAGCAGTGGTTCCGGGGGTATGTACAGCAAGCTTTTGTCAGCCAGCAGGGCTTCACAGCTTGGTGTGCCCACTTTGATAGTATCCGGCAAGATTGCCCATGTTTTGGAAAGGATATTTAATGCCGAGGACCTGGGAACCTGGATCATGCCTGCCCCAAAATCCATTCCCCGTAAAAAGTTTTGGCTGGCTTATAATCTGGATCCCTTAGGCAGCCTGCATCTGGATCGCGGTGCAGCCGACGCCTTGCTTTTAAGGGGCAAAAGCCTGCTACCAGCAGGGATCAAGCAGGTCAACGGGGAGTTCAGCGCCGGAGATTTAGTCCGGCTGCTGGGCCCGGACAATAAACAACTGGGAGTTGGGCTGACCAATTATGATTCCCATGAATTAAGCCAGATTGCCGGCAGGAAGACCTCAGAGTTGGAATCGGTTCTAAAGCACGAAGTTCACAGCCAGGCTGTTGTACACAGGGACAATCTATTGCTGGATGCAGTGCATTGATTAATCTTGATATTACCAAAGCTGGCTCCGCCCGCAACCCAAAGGTTCCGGGTTCACAGTTCACGGTTCACGGTTAAAAAAAGAAAGCTTTTAGAATGACCCAGAATGTACCTTCATACAAGAATTTTTTGGTTTGAAGTTTTGTCTGGATTTTTTGGTTATTAGGTTTGGCTACGGGTTGACAAGATTTTGGTTTAGGTTTAGGTTGTAGTTTCCTTTTGATTCAGGCAG
>CAZLUR010000128.1:0-6846 GCA_964562725.1 uncultured Desulfohalobiaceae bacterium
CAATCCATTGCTAAAGAATAGTCAGGGACTTTCCGATATAACTTTACTAGATATGAGAATCCAAGCCCAATCAGGGATGATTGACTCAATTAATCCGTAATTGGTCACAAGCAAGGAGCGGCAATGGCCATGAAAATTTACCCGGATCCACAAATAACTGCCTTATATAAATCGCAAAAAGCAAACCGGGCTCAGGCTGTAGAAAAGACTGAACCTGCTAAAGGCACAGATCAAGTGCAATTATCAGCACCTGCCCAGCAGGCGGAACAGGCTGCACGCGCCGAGCGCATCCAGGAACTGAAAGCCCAGATTGAAAACGGTACATACAATCCAGACCTGCGGGAGGTAGCAGCAGGTTTGCTTAAATATATCATGCAAGGAAAATAAAATATGCAGGACATAGAGCAGGGCATTCGCCTGGAGCAATTGCAGCATTTGCTTGATTTGTTGATCCAGGAACGCAATTCAGCCAAGGCTTTGGATCTGCAGGGCCTGGAAAGGGCAACCCGGATCAAGCAAGAGCTGCTCAGTGCCCTGGACCAAGATAGCCTGCCATTGAGTCCAGAGGAAGAGCTTATAGCGCGGGACATTCAGCATGAACTAAAGCGCAATGCCTATTTCTTTGATCAGGCCTTGTGCTGGGTGCAGGAGAGTCTGCAATTGGTAAGGGGAAATATCAAGTCCCAGGCCTATTCCCAGGGCGGAAGCATGGTTGACTCCCAACAGGGAGGGCGGCTGGTTTCAGGAAGGGTTTAATATGACTGGACTTTTGAATGGTCTATATTTGGGGCAAAGTGCTATTTTTGCCAATCAGAAGAATATTTCAGTGATCGGCAATAATGTGGCCAATGCAAATACAGAAGGTTATTCCAGGCAAAAAGTGCATATGGAGCCCTGGCCGACAGTGGAACAGGGCGGACTTTCATTTGGACAAGGGGTCAAGCTGGGAGAGATAACCAGGGTTCACGACAGGTTTGTCACAGATCGGTTACGCAACGCAGCCCAGGAATATGGGCAGGCTGAAGGAAAAACCACTCTGCTTATTGAGCTGGAGCGTATTTTGGGTATTGACCAGAACAGCCTGGCCAATTCCATGGATGATTTTTTCGCTGCCTGGCAGGAGTTGTCTTTGAATCCAGCAGGGGATGTAGAGCGGAATATGGTCCTGCGCCAAGGCATGGCCCTGACCACCCGGTTTCGGCAAACAGAAGACAGTTTGTCCGGGCTGAAGGGTTCCATAGATTCCAGGCTGGAAACCGAACTGGAGAATATCAACTCCAAGCTGGAACAAATTGCCGATCTTAATAAGCGCATTAACCAGGCCAAGGCTACAGGAAAAAACCCGAATACCGCTCTGGACAACAGAGATAGACTCCTGCAGGAGCTTTCTCAGGAGATCGGTTCCAAGGTGTATGAGGACGAAAAAGGCTCCGTATCTGTGTACCTGCCCAACGGAGCGACTCTAGTTCAGGACAGTCAGGCCAACCAGATTCAAAGCGGAGAAGAGACCACAGACGGATTGCAGTTTGTGCTGAACAGCAGGAAAACATCGATTAATCTTCGAGGCCAGGATTTCGATGGAGAATTTAAGGGCTATATTGATGTCCGGGACAAGGTTTTGCCCGATGTGCAGGCCGGACTTGATGAGCTCAAACACGATCTCATTGTCCAGGTCAATGCCGGGCATGCTGCAGGAACCAGCCTGAATGGAGACACTGGGCTGAATTTTTTTGAGCCGGTGACCTCGTATCAGAGCGATGAATTTGGGCTGGAAGACAGTGGGTTTGCAGGTTCTGGAGGGGAGGTTTTGGAGATCACAGTAAATGGGACGAAAACTGATGTCCCGGTAACTGATACAGATACCCTGGAAGATATCCGGGACAAGATCAACGATGAGGTGGATGGGGCGCTTGCCTCTGTGGTGACAGACGGCTCTGATTACAGATTGAAAATAGCTCCAACTGACAGCGATGCTTCAGTCGAGGTGAACACGGGTAGTCTTACTGGGACCGATTTAGCATCAGGTGATGAATTTGAAGAAGTGCAAGGAAGCAAGTTGTTGCAGTTGGCCATTGATGATCCTCAGGATATTGCCGCAGGTAAGTCTATGGCTCCTGGAGACAATCGTAACGCCCTGGATATTGCCGCTCTTGGGGATGCTCGGGTGGCTGGAAGCAGCGGCAATTCGACTTTTGTTGATGCCTATGGGGAGATATCTTCCCGGGTAGGGGTGGAAGTCAGGCAAAACGCCTTTGATCGGGAGAGCCTGAGAGATACCATGAATCAGCTTGAAAATCGAAGAGACGAGGTTGCTGGAGTGTCCATTGACGAGGCCATGATTGATCTGCAGCGTTATCAGCGAGCCTTTCAGGCCTCAGCCCAATACGTGAGCACTGTTGATGAGATGATGCAAACCCTGCTCGGAATCAAGAGGTAGTCATGCGGGTTACACAGTTGATGAGCTATCGGTTTATGCGTACCGAGATCAATGACATCAACAATCGGATGATGGATCTGCAAAAATCCGCTTCTTCCGGGAAGCGGGTCAGGGAAACCTCGGACGATCCCGGAGCTGTGCGGCCCATTCTCAGTTTTCGCTCCCAAATCAATGCAGCTGAGCGATTTGATAAAAATATATCCCGGGCCACTACTCATCTGGCAAATGTGGATGGGGTATTAGGCAAGATCGGCAACAGCCTGAACAAGGTCAAGGAGCATGGGATCCATTTTATCAATGGATCGTTGAATGCGGACGACAAGGAGAGCATTGCCGGACAGGTCGATGAGCTGAAACGGGAAATATTGGGTTTGGCCAACTCCAGGGTGGGCAATGATCATCTCTTCTCCGGCTATAAGGTACAGACCCGGCCTTTTCAGGAAAATGAGGGCGGAAAAGTTGAATATTATGGAGATGCCCAGGAAAAGGAGCTGGAGATTGCACCTGGCGAGCGTTTGGGCGTTACCGTCTCCGGGGAATACCTGTTTGCCGGGCGTAAGGATACAGACGGTGATGGCTGGATGGACGCCGCCGGCAAGGACCTTTTTTCAGTCCTCCAACGCATTGAATGGGCCATGCAGGGTAAATCAGGAGAGGTAGTGGATGCCTCCGGCGAACTGTGGCCTGAGACGGATGACGCTGAAGAACCGCTCAAGGTAGATGCGAACGGAGATGTAATCACTGATTCCAACGGCGATTCTATACCCTTAATTCATGACAGTAGTCCGGTTTATTTAAGCAAGCTGCGGGATGCCGAAGGAAACGTGGTGTCTATTGGGGATTTGGATGAATTCGAGCAAAAAGATCATGATGGAGGAGTAATAACTGGTCATGACGACAAACCGGTCTATGTCCACGCCAATGGAGACATAGCAGATATGGATAGTTCTGGAGAGCCGATGATTGAAGCCCCAGATGGAAGCTATGAGTCGTTGCTCAATCCTAACAATAGCGATCAACCATACCAATTGATTGAAGTGCCTGAACTGGAAGACGCCCTTAAGGATTTGGAAGAGGTTATGTCCCGGGTATCCAATGAACGGGGCCGGGTGGGGGCGACCATGAATCGCCTGGAGTCTTCTCGGGAAATTAGGCAGCAGGCCTCCACCGACCTCAAGGAGCTTTTGGCCGCATATGAAGATGCTGATATTATTGAAATTTCTACTAAACTCATCCAACAGGAAACTGCCCTGAAAGCGGCTTTGTCCGTGACCAGCAGAATCAGCAGCATTTCTATCCTTGACTACATGTAGCCCTTGGCGCATGCTGTAAAAAAGCATAAGCGCACACGCCGTATTTAAGCAGACCTTTTATATGGTAAAACCAGGGTCTGGAACAGGAACATTAGGCGCAGCATAGCCAGGGAGGGCGCATGTTGGTACTTACACGCAAAATAGGGCAAGGTATACGTATTGGAGATGACATCATTGTACGCATTTTGGAAGAAAAAGAAGGGCGTATCAGGGTTGGCATTGAAGCCCCACAAAAAATGCGTATTTTTCGAGAAGAGCTTTATAAGCATATTCAACAAGAAAATCTGGAGGCCAGCCAATGGAGTGCTGCCGAATTGACCAAATTGAAAAAGACCTTAAGCAGGACTTCAGATACATGAAGACTCTACAGACCAGGTTTGGACCTGTTGAGTATGATCCAGACCAGACCATTTTTTTTGTGCAGGGCATGCTCGGTTTCGAGCATCTCAAACATTTTGTGCTTGTTTCTGCCGGAGAGAATGAATTCCTGTATGGCCTGCAAAGCGTGGAAGATACAAGTCTGGCCTTTTTGCTGGTGGAACCTGGCTATTATTTTCCAGACTATACGTGTCCCCTCAATGCTCAACAAAAAGCTTTGCTGGGTAGTAAGCCTGAAGCTGAACTGGTCGTCTTGTGTACCATCACCCTGCACCAGGATCAATCCATTACCATCAATCTGGCTGCTCCGGTTGTGCTGAACCCGGCAAACAACCAGGCAATGCAGACTGTTCTTGAAGAGGGCGGGTATTCCTCCCGCGAACCACTTCCTGCACATTTGACAGGCAGTAGTTCCTAGGCCTGCTCATGGATAGGTTTGCTAAAGGAGGCAAGCTTTTCTTGTTCCAGACGGCCCAGGGTGACCTGCAAATGGGTCTTATTGTCCGCCGCCTTTTGCAACCAATTCTTTAGTTCCTGGAACAGATCTTCTTCGCCTACTTGCTTGCCGTTTTCTCCAGGATGGACAGAGTTGTCTATCCGTCCAGAATTGATAAATGTCCATTGGTCTTGGTGCACAGAAATCACCCCGGTGTGCCCATGATATTGGGTGGAGAAAGATAAAATAAGGCCAGGTTCTAAATTCCCCTGCAGATCTGCCAGCAAATCTTGTGTTTGCTGGCCAATATTTTCTGGTTCAGGCATTATGGTCTGCTGGGCCACCGCTCTCCCCAAAGAATCAATAAGCCCTTCCCCGGTAAGATATGCATTTAAAGGCAGGCTGTTAGCTCTGGCCTGGGTAATAAGAGCCTTTTGCAGGCCTTGGCGACCAGAGTATTGGATGCCCATATCTTTAAGGCCCTGCACTACCAGCTCATAGCAGTCCAAGCTGGAGTAGGGCTGTCCACGGTAAGCAGCAACTGCTTGGGATAAGGCCATGGTCGTGGTACCAGTCGTCCCTGGCTGGTTTTCCAGGGTAGGGCTGGTAAAAGAAAAAGCCGGGGCCAGCAAAGAGCTTGGTGGCTGGGCAAACCTGTCTGGTTTATTTTGTTCCTGTGCGTGGTTTAAGCCGCTGGCCAATTCCTGCCCAGTTAGAGATGTATTTGCCTTGGGTGCAGTATATAAATTTTCGGATTGATTGGCACTTATGGCAGCAGTGCTGTCTTGGTTCGGCTGCCTGGTTTCCTTGTCCAGCACAAGTTCCAATGTCCTGGGGTCAAGCCAAACATCTTGATCTGGCAAAAGGCTGCGGAATGGTTTATCTTGATTGATGGGATCATGCACAATGGACCAGCATTTTGATTTGTATTCTGGATGATTGATCAGCAAATGCGATATTGTGGGCTTGTCTTTAGATATACTGCCCAAGTGGACCAAGGGAGAAGCTTCAGAAGAACTGTTATCAGATGCAGATTGAGGAGAAGTCTGGCCCCCTTGTGTTGCGAGCATAGCTGAAAATGATTTGCCAGGCTGGATCTTTGGCAAAAGCTGCGCTGCATTTTGAGCTATTGAATAATCTACATTAGTATATAAGGAGTTCATAGCTTAACCGAGCAGTCATGTTTCAGTCTTTGCTGCTTTGCGGATAAAAGGTCTTGTTTCCGAACAGTCCAAAGGAAGTTTTCACATATTTTTGGGGGTTCATGACCCAAAACAAGAACATTTTCCATAATTAGTTTTCGGAAGCTATGCTGCAAAACTTTAGTGTTTAAACCAAAGAAGTAAATCTTTGAAAGACATCCCTGTCAAATGTGCCCTTCATTTCCTGATCCATGATTTTCAAAGCATTAGCTGAAGTCTCTGCATCTGCATATGGCCTCTTAGATGTAATGGCATCATATACATCGCAACAGGTAATAATTTTAACTGGCAATGGGATTTCATCTCCTGAAGCACCTGTTAGATATCCATTCCCATCAATTTTTTCATGATGGAATAAAATACAATTGATGGATGTCTGGGAAAGAGTTAATTTTGAGCACATGCGTAAGCCATAAACAGTATGTTTTTGGATATCAGTCCATTCACTAGAATTCAGCTTGCCTGGCTTATTAAGTATCTTTGAGGGTATCAGTGTTTTGCCTATGTCATGCAGCAGGGCCCCTAAACCAACCTTTCTCATCATGGAGAAAGTCATGTCATATGTATTCAAGAGCAACATTGAATATGTAAATACATGAACACAGTGGTTGTAGGTTAAATAATCGTGTGATACAAATTTTGCAATTTTGTTTACTGCATTTATTTTGCTCAAGAAATGGAGGCTTGATTCTACCAATTGATTCAAGCCCTTAAAATCTTCACTTGTTATGCTCTTATTTTTAAAAATATTTTTTACTTGTCTGGAGGAGTTATCAAGAAGGACTTGTATTTTCACTTCTTCTTCTATTTCATTGTTATTTAAAATAGAGCCAATATTCTCAGCAACATATTGATCGTAATAATCTTGCTGGTGATATGGGATGTATACCGTATCCACTCCATTTTTTACTAAGCGGCTTTTTAGTGCTTTGGTAAAACGTTGGCGCTCCAATGTATAGAGCACAAATCTATCCCCTTGTTTGAGATAAATTCTGAAATCAGTCAAAATGTCTGGATTTAGTATAGAAAAGCATGTTTCGAAGATAGAGATATCTTCAAATAAAATAATTAGTTAAAACA
>CAZLUR010000129.1:0-6810 GCA_964562725.1 uncultured Desulfohalobiaceae bacterium
GAGGAAAAGGCCTTGGGCAATATCCAGAAGATCGGCCGCAAGGCCCCGGTTATAGGCTGCCTGGACAAGGCAGAAGCCCCGACAGGTCCTGGGTTATGGTTCATGGATTCCTCCTCTGCAGCCGCAGAGATGGTCACCTTGTGTGGAGCTGCAGGGTTTGTGGTACATTTATTTCCCACAGGCCAGGGCAATATTATTGGCAATCCTATTGTGCCAGTGGTCAAACTGGCCTCCAACCCCAGAACGGTGCGCACCATGAGTGAACATATAGATGTGGATGTTTCAGGCCTGTTGCGCAGAGAGATCGACATGGACCAGGCAGGGGACATGCTGTTAGAGATGATGGTCCGTACAGTAAACGGCAGGATGACAGCCACGGAAGTATTGGGGCATCGGGAATTCATTATCACCAAGCTTTATGAAAGTGCCTAGAAGAATGCTTAAATCAGATAATAAGGTTATCTCCTAAAGATAACCTTATTATCCTTGATTTTTAAAGAAATACATATTCCAGAATAATAGACCAAAAAAGTATAAGGACGTCCTGCCATGGCTTTGATCACATTTACCTCAATGTTTGGTTCCGGTGGAGACAAGATTGCTCAAAAAGTAGCAGAAGAATTGGGAATTCCTTTTTATGATGATGATAAACAGCATGAGTTGGCCCTGGCTATGGGTATTTCTGAATATGACCTGCAGGGGCTAGATGAAAATGCTCCTGGTCTTTTTGAACGCCTATTCAGCAGTAAGCCTGCCATTTACCTCGAGCTGCTGGGTTCTGTGGTCTATGACATTGCAGGTAAAGGCGAGGGGGTGATTGTTGGGCATGGTGCTCAAATGTTTTTAAAGGATTTTAATTGTGCACTGCATGTTCTGGTCCATGCATCAAAAAAAACTCGGAGCAGAAAACTCATGGATGAAAATAAAATGAGTATTGCAGCTGCCGAAAGACTGGTGCACAACATGGACATACGCTATAAAGATTTTGTGCAGTATGCCTTTAAACGGAAATGGAATGATCCAGAACATTATGACTTAAGTATTAACCTGGATAAGCTCAGTGCTGATTGGGCTGTCAGACTTATAACAGAACTTGCCAGATCTGAAGACGTCAAGATGTGCAGCTTGCAAGCTTTGGAGCAGATGCGGTATTCCTCTTTACAACGCAAAATAGAGGCTGCGATTATTAGAAATAACATCTCCTCCACCTTTACCCATATTTTTGTTGATGTCTCAGGTCAAGGTGAGGTGCATCTGACTGGTTCAACTTTTAGCGAGACTGATCGGAAAAAATTAATTGAGGTAGTCAAAAAAACTCCGGGAGTGTCTGCAGTTACATCTGATATTCTGGTTCCGGAAATGTACGAGTAATAGTGGTTAAGAAGATCAACACATTACTCTATCAACCAGATGCCTGAATTTTATACAAAGGATATAGTATGTTCGAGCTGATTATAAATGGATTAATTGGCGCAGCCTCAACGACTAATTTATTTTTTATGTTCATCGGGTTGGTGGCAGGCGCTATTATTGGCTGTTTACCTGGTCTTAGTGCAACTATGGCCATGGCCATACTTGTTCCTTTTACATTTACCATGGATCCTGCAACAGGACTGGTTATGCTGGGCGCAATTTTTATGGGGGCCATGTTCGGCGGATCAATCTCGGCAATACTGCTTAATACTCCTGGCACACCCGCTGCAGTAGCCACTACCTTTGATGGCTATCCTTTGACATTGCAAGGCAAATCAGCCCAAGCCTTGATAGCTGCTGCAACAGCATCCAGTTTGGGAGGTCTGATAGGAGCTATAATGCTCCTGATGTTAACGCCGCCTTTGGCTGCTGCTGCTTTGAAGTTTGGTCCTGCAGAATATTTCTGGCTTTCAATATTTGGTTTGACAACTATTGCCAGTCTGGTCAGAGGATCCATGTTAAAAGGCTTAATGGCCGGGATGCTTGGTCTGCTCATAAGCACAGTAGGCATTGCTCCAGTGGGTGGATTCCCCCGGTTTACTATGGGTCTTTCCCAGCTACAAATAGGGATTCATATTATTGTTGCCTTAATAGGCCTTTTTTGCATTCCAGAAATTATCAAGCAATTGGAAAAGGGCATTATTACCTACAAAACGGAAGTGTCTCCAATTAAATCAATGTTTGAACCTGTACTGGCTGTTTTGCGCAGACCAGTGAATACAATTCGTTCCGGTATTATTGGGGGGCTCATTGGCACTCTGCCTGGGGCTGGTGCAAATGTGGGCGGCCTGGTTGCTTACAGTGAAGCAAAAAGATGGTCAAAGACGCCTGAAGAGTTCGGCAAAGGGAATATGGAGGGTGTCGTGGCATCAGAATCAGCAAATAATTCTGCAGTTTCTGGGTCTTTGGTCCCATTGCTTTCGTTGGGTATTCCCGGTGCTCCTCCTGTGGCAATCTTGCTGGGAGCTCTTTTGATCCATGGCATACAGCCAGGACCAAAATTGTTTGTGGATCATGCCCCGATTGTATACACGTTTATGGCTTCTCTGGTTTTTGCAAGCATTATATTGCTCCCGGTAGGGCTGTTCGGAGGCAAAATATTGGCCAAGCTAATGGACACACCTCTTAACCTATTGTTACCCAGCATTGTTTTTCTATGCGTCATTGGAACCTTTGCTGTGCAAAATAATTACATCAATGTTTACATCATGCTGATCTTTGGTTTGATAGGCTATTTTACAGATAAAATCGGCCTGGAGGCAGCTCCAATAGTGTTGGGATTGATATTAGGTCCCATAGCAGAACAAGGACTGGTGCAGTCTATGCTGATTAGCAGAGCATATCCAGGAGGACTTGTGGGAATGCTTTTTACCAGACCAATAAGCATTGTGCTTATTATTCTTTGCTTGATATCAGTTTCCTGGCCAGTAATACAAAAAATTAGAGCGAGAAAGCAAAAAGCACAGGCTGCTTAAATATTGATTGCTAAACAAACTGTTATTCAGAATAAGGTTTTCAATTATGAATACTGATCGGGTCACAGCAATTGCATGTCTTGTCATAAGTGGTCTATTTATATACGGTGCTCATGATTTTCCATATTTAGGGGCGGTCTTCCCTATGGTTATTGCCAGTGTTTTAGCATTAATGTCTCTAATTCTTTTGATAAAAAGTTTTTTAAATCCAGAAATTAGTGATTGGATTAAAAATATCTATTTTAAAAATGTTTTTCTGGTCTCAGCAAGCATCATTATCTATGTAATATTTATTCCTATATTAGGTATAGTAACTACAAGTTCAATTTATATAATTGTATTTTCTTTGTCAGCATCCCAGAGAATTGATTTCAGATTGGTTGTCTTTAGTTCTTTAGTAGCAGTAGGCATAAGTGGATTATTTAGCTATATATTTATTAAACAATTTTATGTTCCCTTACCAACAGGCTGGCTTTTTTAACTAATGGAGTTATCATGTATGAATAATGAACGGTACTCTATGGAATATATCCAAGAGCTGACTAAAAAAGCCTTGATTGCGCACAATACACTTGAGAGCAATGCTGATTTGGTTGCTGGTGCGTTAGTACTGGCAGAGGCTGAAGGACAAAGGGGTCATGGTTTATCCAGGGTACCTTCTTATTGCGCGCAGGCAGCCAGTGGCAAAGTCAATGGCCGAGCCTGTCCTGAACTAACTCAAGTTTCTGAAGCCGTCCTGCGCGTGGATGCTGCCCATGGTTTTGCATTTCCGGCATTGTATCTGGCCATCCAAAAGCTGGCCTCCTTTACTGATAAAACAGGGATAGGGGCTGCTGCAATTTTCGATTCCCATCATTGCGGTGTTGCAGGGCATCACGTGGAAGCATTGGCCCGCCATGGACTCCTGGCCATGCTTTTTGCCAATACTCCTCAGGCCATAGCCCCCTGGGGAGGCAAAGATGCAATTTTTGGCACCAATCCCATTGCTTTTGCAGCACCTCGTGGCCCTGAAAAAGAGGATCCTATAGTTATAGATATGTCCTTGAGCAAAGTGGCCAGGGGAAAAATCATGTTTGCCAAACAGGAAGGTAAAGCAATTCCTGACGATTGGGCCTTGGACTCTTCAGGCCAGCCTACCTCAGACCCTGATGCAGCACTCATTGGTTCAATGCTGCCTATGGGAGGTGCAAAAGGGGCTGCTCTGGTCTTTATGGTAGAAATTTTGGCAGCAGCGTTAACAGGCGCCAACCTGAGTTATGAGGCCAGCTCCTTTTTTACTGCTGATGGTCCTGCACCAGATGTAGGGCAATTTATCATTGCCTTATCTCCAGACTTGCTGTCTGGTGGAAGCTATAACAAAAAAACTGAAAATCTGCTATCTGTAATAAGCAGACAGCAAAATGTCCGGATCCCTGGAGATCGCAGGTTTGATTTGCGTAAAGAAGCTCAGAAAAATGGTCTGCAAGTGACAAATGAACAGTATAACCAGCTCATCAAGCTTTCTGAACAGATATAATTTAAAGGTTAAAAGTTTAAGGTGAAAGGTTAAAAGTAAGCAGAAGAAATATATAATTTAAATCAGTTATCAACGCTGACATTCAGAACTTTGCATATGGTCAATAAAAACAAAGCGATGCATATGAACTTTTGATTGTCAAGTAAATATAAAATCATGGAGATAATAATGCAAAATAAAATTATAATATCTGAATTTATGATGGAAAGTAAGGTTGATGAATTATCAAGAGCAGGGGAAGTCTTATACGATCCTGATTTATGGAAAAAGCAAGATTTAGAGAGAGAAGTTTCTGATGCAAATGTATTGATTGTGCGTAATCAGACCAATGTAAATAGATCATTAATTAATGCAGCTAAAGAATTAAAGATTATTGGACGCCTTGGAGTTGGCTTAGACAACATTGATGTTAATGCAGCTAAGCAAAACGATATATTAGTTATATATGCTAAAAACGCTAATGCTATATCAGTGGCAGAATATATTCTAGGTGCCATTCTTGAATTTTCCAGAAGGCTGACCAAAGCCACTATAGAAGTAAAAAATGGACAATGGGACAGGAAAAAATTTACCCTTAGCGAAGTTTATAATAAAACATTAGGCTTGATTGGAGTTGGGGAAATCAGTGCCAGGGTAGCCTTCAGGGCAAGAGCATTTGGTATGAACATTATAGGCTATGATCCATTTCTACCCCCATACGAGCAGCCAATTACTGATTTTGGAGTTCAACTGCAATCTTTTGAGGATGTAATTCAAAAATCTGATTTTCTCAGCCTACATATCCCTCTTACTGAAGCTACCCGGAATATGTTTAGTGCAGAATCCTTGAAAAAGATGAAATCAACAGCATACATAATTAATACTTCGAGAGGGGGGATTATTGATGAAAATGCTTTGTTTGATGCACTTTCCTCAGGAGATATGGCAGGCGCAGCCCTTGATGTCTTTGAGAATGAACCTCCTCAGGGATCTCCCCTGCTTAAACTGGACAATGTAATTTTGACCCCCCATATAGCAGGTTTGACTTATGAAGCCCAGCTAAGGACGTCCACTCTTATTACTGATGAGATACTAAAGGTCTTACAAGGTGGTCAATCTTTATGTGTTGCATAACTATTTCAAACATCAAAAAGGAGGTCAGGTATGTTTTGATCTAAATCTTTTACTCTATCTTATTTAATTTTATAACCCAAGGAGAGCTCTTATGCAATTAACTTTTAGAACCTTTATTGTAGCGTTTTTTATTGCATTGTTTACATTTGCATTTGTTGGTTTGGGAACAGCCCAAGATAATTATAAAGATTTTTTTGTAGAGATTCCTAAGGGTGAGGCAGATCACAATTGGCCAGAAAGATCTATTATTACAATGGTTCCGTTTTCACCTGGCGGAGCTAATGATATCATGGCTAGCCGATATAATCCATATTTAAAAAGAGAGTTGGGCGTTAATGTAACTACAGAATATATCGCTGGTGCAGGGGGTGCTGTCGGCTGGTCCACTGCTGTGAAGAAGAAGCCAGATGGTTATTATGTACCTACTATAAACATTCCCCATACTATCTTGCAGCCGATTGCTCGGGATGCTGGTTATGAAACAGAAGAACTTATACCTGTAGCATATGTCAACCAAACTCCAAATTGTATTGCAGTTCCTAAAAATACTCCATATGATACATTAGAAGAATTTATTGATTATGCCAAAGAAAATCCAAATGCAATCACATTAAGTGGAACTGGCGAGTATTCTGGCCATCACATTGCTACTCTGCAGTTTATGGACCTTACTGGTGTAGAAGTAATTTATGTGCCATATCCTGGCTCAGCCCCGCAAACTCAGGCCTTGTTAGGGGGCCATGTTGGTGGAACTTTTGGCAATAGCAATGAATTGCTACGTGTCAAGGACGAGGTAAAGATTCTTGCTGTGGGTAGCGAGGAACGCATGCCGGCTTTGCCTGATGTACCTACATTTAAGGAACTTGGTTATGATATGGCCCCTGCTATAACCAGAGGCTATGGCGTTCCTCCAGGCACTCCGCAATGGATCATTGACGAATTGGAAAGGGTATTGATTGACGTAGCATCCCAGGATGAAGAACTGCTGGAAAAAGTGGAAAAAGAAGCAGTTGTAAATCCCAAGTGGGGCCATGAAGAAAGTATGAAGCGTATTGTGGAATTAAGAGAGACTTACATGAGGCTTTTGGAGAAAGTTGAATAAGGTAGATGAAAAATCAGGTTTGACCAAGTATAAACCTGGTCATGTAATGACCTGCTCATAATTAAAAGGCCCTCCATTTTTGGACAAAACTTATCAGCTGAGATTGCAGACCAGTATTTGCTGCTGAGAAG
>CAZLUR010000130.1:0-6567 GCA_964562725.1 uncultured Desulfohalobiaceae bacterium
TGATTTTGCAACCCGTCCCTCAATTTTCTGGGTCCCCTTCTCGGAGTTGGACTTCTCGGCAGACGCAGAGGTTAAAAAGCTCCCCATGACCGGAGGACAGATGTACGCAGGCAATGCCGCAGACAAATTCGAGCCGGCAGCGCCGTTTGAGTTCATGCTGGCGCAAACAAAGTAGGATTTAGCTCTGCAGGTAGAAAGCTCATTACAGCTCAACTTCCGATTTTCTTTTGTCTTTCTGCAAAGCTGGGCTCTCAGGGATTTTTGGAGTAATTGCGAAAAAAACAAAGATTTTCAATAGAGACTGGTTGAGGGCAAAGGCGTCCTGCTCAAAACCAAAATAGCTTTGGATACAGAAAAGGAGGTATAAATGCGACAAAAGTCTAGAACTCTGTGGGCCTTGCTGCTGACCACAGCGGTAATTTTTGCTGTTTGGGCCACTTCCTCCTTAGCCTGCACTGGAATCGTTCTCAAGGGCGAAGACGGCACGGCTGTTTATGGACGGACCCAAGAATGGTCCGGGTTTGATTTGAAGACCCAGGCCGCGGTCTATCCGCGGAACATGTCATTTCAGGCCGCGACCCCGGAAGGCGAAAATGGTATAAGCTGGAAGGGAAAGTACGGTTTTTTGGGGTTCCTGCTCCTGGACAGGGTGATTGGTGACGGAATGAATGAAAAAGGGCTTGCCGCTGGAGTGTTTTATCATGAAGGGTTCGCCGAATATACCAAGTACGATCCTGATCTTTCGGATCAAAGCATGGCGCCCACCGACGTACTTTCCTACATCCTCTCCAACTTCGCCACCATCAAGGAAGTGCGCCAAGGCTTGCAGGAAGTCAGGGTCGTACCGGTAAAGGATCCAGCCATCAATAAGGTGGCGCCGGTCCATTTTTTTGTGGCCGATCCAAGCGGGAAGTCTCTGGTCATTGAATATCTGAACGGCAAACCGACTTTTTATGACAATCCGGTCGGGGTGATCACCAACAACCCGACCTTTGACTGGCACCTGCAGAACCTCAGGAACTATGGGAATCTGTCGATTAATCCCTTTGAAAAGAAGACCTGGGGAGAGCTGGAGATAACCCCGCTGGCATCCGGTTCCGGCCTTTTGGGTCTTCCGGGAGATTACACCTCGCCTTCAAGATTTGTTCGGGCCCTGATGCTCAAACATATCTCCTTCCCCACCAAAGGAGGCATGGAGACGGTCAATCAGTTTTTTCGGTTAATGGACAGCTTCAATGTCCCTGCCAGTCAGGGCGAAGGCCATAGAAGCGCCGAAGCCAAGAAAAATCGCCTGCCCTCAGATACCCAATGGACCATTGCCAGCGATACGAAAAACCTTGTGACCTATTACCACACGGCCTGGAACAGGCAGGTCAGGAAAATCGACCTCAAGGAAATTGATTTTGCGAAGACCGGAGTCCGGAAGATCCCTCTGGACCAAGAACGTATTCAGAGCGTCAAGGATAGGACGGAAAGCCTGAACTGAAGATAGAAACCAGAAATATATTTTGTTTTACTTCCAGCTGCGCTTATGCGCAGCTGGAATAAGATCACAAAGTAATTAAGGGACATTATGTTGCCGGTTTAATTATGTTGCCAGTCTCCCACTATTTCCTTCCTTCTCCTGCCCAACCGCGCATTGAAAGAAGGCTTCAGGGGGCAGGAGTCAGGTTTCAATAACCAGCACTGCCTCCGGCTTTCTTGACCCCGCCTGGACTTTTCCATTCATTTTTCCGAAGACCTGAGTGCAGCGAGGACATTGAAACTCAGTGCTACAATTCAGCTCTGCAGACAATTACTTCGCCGTTTTTTTTATATGTTCAACTATCAGGTCTATCTCTTGTTTGAACTTATTGATATCGTAATCAGTACTGTAGAGGTATGCACTGGCACCGGTCACGCTCTGCACGGTCCAACCTGCTTCCTTGATCTGTTCTTCGGTAAACCCGTTCAGCGTTAACTGCGCTGTATGAAACGGGATTCAGTAACCGCAGTGGATTGCCGAGGCGGCTCCAAAAGCGACCAGGGCCTTGTCGCGCGCTGCCATTTCCGTATCATCCAGCACCCAGCTTTAATTTGCCCAGTACTGTTCAAGAACAGCATCTGGCATACCGCTCATCCAATCTGGTTCCATACCGAAGTTCTCTTTGGCCTGGCTTAGAATCTCCTGTCTGTTCATAAGACACCTCCTGGATTTGTTCTCTTGCAAGGTTTGATGAGTGTGTGAGAAAGATTTCCGGCCAGAAATGTTTTGCAACTTGTTCATCAGGCAGAGTTTCGTGTACCTAAACATTCCTTGCAGCCACTTCTAGCTCACTTTGGGCTTCAGTCCAATTGAAACTGCTCAAGCAGATCTTTGACTTCTTGTTCACTTTGAGGTCGAGCCTTTTCCGGATTTTCAGGCTGCGCTTTGTATTCCTGGCTGCCCTGATTTTGCTGTTCATCCTGAAATACGGTTTTCTCTATCTCTTGCATTAACACATTCTCTGGATCATTTTTGTCTTCCACTACTGCAAAAATATAACTCCTCTTGTCTAACATAAAATAACCTCCTTAATATATCCTGGGGCTTAATATCCTTTGGTATCAGCTATCTGGCTGCCTTACTGCAAAGTTGAAGCTGTCTGAAATCCAGCCCGATTCCTGACAAGTACTGTCCACAATGTGCACTGGCCCCATTGCTCATGTGCACTGGTACTGCCACCAGATCGGAACGATCGATAAGCTTGCTTCCGCACTGATGGTAATAAGTATGTCTGCATATAAATATCCGCAATCTTTCTCTTGCAATCATCGTTCCTTATGTGTGTTGCTTTTCGCCAACAAAGCCAAACCAGGAACCCAGGACTTGAAAAGCCAGGCTTGAAATATATCTTGTTTTTCAATCATCTTCCTGAGTTTTCTCTTGTGCAACTAAACCGTTGTGTATGATATTAGATGAAAATGACACACTATATGTGGCTTCCTGTGCAGGCTGCCACACTTTTTTTAGACTGTCAGGTTCTCTATCAGAATTTTAGCTGCTTTCAAGGCTGTAAACTATATTAGGCATGTAACTTACTTATACTTTTTAAAACTTAATTATGTATTTCATTCTGTCTCGCATAAAGGCGCCTGAAACAAGCATACAGCAAAATTGCCTTATTCATTTAATATCTCAACCAATCACTCTTGAAGGGAGGTATATTTATGTACTTGCAGCAGAATCCCGCAGCTATTTTTCGAGAATCTCAAAAGGAATTTCCGCATCCAACTCAAAGCCTTTGCCCTGAATGCAGACAAGTTTTGGATGCTGAACTGTATGTGAATCTGAATCAAGTCTGGATGGACAAGACTTGTCCCAGCCATGGACGGTACAATGAGCTCATATCCACTGATGTTGATTTTTTTTGTCAAAAGACGGCGCACTCATTTTGAATATCCCACCGGGGTGGAGTCCACCGAACCTGCAGTTGGCAAGTCCTGTCCAGAAAATTGCGGATTGTGTTCCGAACATCTGTCCACCCCGTGCCAGGTAAATATTGATCTGACCAATCGCTGCAACTTGAACTGTCCTATATGTTTTGCTAACGCCAATGCCTCGGGCCGGGTCTTTGAATTCAGTTTAGAACAGCTGGAGCCGATTCTGGACAAGGCTATGACCCTAAAGCCCAGTGCTCCCTTCAGTATTATGTATTCCGGGGGTGAGCCCACAATTCACCCGGACTTCTGCCAGGCACTGAGCATGGCCAGGGACAAGGGGGCCCTGGAGGTCCTTGTGGCCAGCAACGGGATTCGCTTTGCCCAAAGTGAGGATTTTGCCAGAAAATGCTCTCAACATGGATTGGATATTGTCTATCTCCAATTCGACGGCTTGACTGACGATATCTACGAACAAAGCCGGGGCCGGCCCATGTTCTCCACTAAATTGCAGGCCATACAGAACTTGCGCAAGGCCGGTCTAAAAGTGACGCTTGTACCCACCATTGTCAGGGGGATAAACGATAATCAGCTCGGGGATATTTTCAATTTTGCAGTGCAACATTCGGATGTGGTTTCAGCTGTCAGCTTCCAGCCGGTTTCTTTGACCGGACGCATTGATGCCTCCAAACGCAAAGTGATGCGCTATACCATGGCGGATCTGGCAAGGGATCTGCAAAGCCAGACAGGAATACTAGATATGCACCAGGACTGGTATCCTTACTCCATTGTCAATCCTATCAGCAGGCTGGTGGAAGTTCTAAGTGGTAAGCCGAAAGTCCATTTCAACTGTCACCCTCACTGCGGAGTGACCAGCTATATTCTTGTGGATCGAATAACCGGGCAGACAACCCCTTTTACCAGGTTTCTGGACATAGAAGGGGCTATGGCGGACATAGAAAAAGAGGCTCTAAGCATTGAAAATGGTGCCTGGCGGCAAAAATTGACCAGGATCCAGGTCCTGTGGACCTTAAAAAAACATTTTCGGCAGGAACAGGCACCACCAGGGCTTAATCTTGATGAGATTATCAACTTTGTAAACAAGTTTGTCGAAGATCGAGACACTTCTCAAACACTCCAGATCCACAAGCTTGGAGACCGCTTCAACGCCCTGTTGCTGACGGCCATGCATTTCCAGGACAATTACAATTTTGAACTGGATGGAGTCAGGCATTGCGTCATCCATTATGCCGCTCCAGACGGCCGTTTCTACCCATTTTGCACCTGGAACAGCGGTCCATGCCACCGGGAACGTATTGAAGAGCTGTATTCCAGACCACTGGAGTAAGCAGGAATTTTGAAAACTTTTTGGTTCCCCTCCCTGCGGCTGATTTGGGTCGGAGGCAGGGGCCAGAGAGGTCTTTATTCCGGCATTTCAGATGATACACGACACTAGTGCCGAATCGTATGTGCATTGTCCGGTATTCATACGAAACATTTTTTCCTCCAAATTCTACAGTCAGTGTCGAGAAACCGTTTTTATGCTGAACACTGAACACAAAATGCTGTTATCCAGTTACAGAGCAAGAATGCTGAATTTGTCGACAATAAGAAGCAGCACCAAAGAGCCCTGATGAGTTTTTTTGATTGACAAGCAACCGCTACTTCGGCTATTTTGTATCAAGAGTTCAATTCAGACGCAAAAGGTAGTTTGTCTATGTATAGGCATAGAACTTTGGAAAATTTTATAAAAAATTCTGCCCAACAGTTTCCGGTTTTGCTTTTGACCGGAGCTAGACAGGTGGGCAAGACAACCTGCATGCGCCATTTAGCTGCCAAAGAAAGGTCTTATGTGAGCCTAGATGATCCGCTTATTTTGAGTCTGGCTAAAGAAGACCCGGCCCTTTTCATGCAGCGCTTCTCTCCCCCGGTGCTCATTGATGAAATTCAATATGCACCTGAGTTGCTGCCCTATATCAAGATGGAAGTTGACCGAGAAAGAAAACCTGGCTCTTTCTGGATCACCGGCTCTCAACAATTTCATCTCATGAAAGGCATATCTGAAACTCTAGCCGGCAGAGTCGGTATAGTACATCTTTTGGGATTATCCAGAAAAGAAATGCTTGGCCGTGGCTATAATATAAAACCATTTCTGCCTGATCCGGAAATAATCAACGAAAGGCTTGAGATTGAAGACAAGCTCAGTCTCAAAAAACTGTATCAATATATTTGGAGAGGATCATTCCCGGAAGTGGCCTTACACAATGAGTTGGACTGGAATCTTTTTTACAGTTCATATGTGCAGACTTATATTCAAAGGGATATTCGTGACTTGGCCAGGGTCGGTGATGAAATGGCCTTTTTGCGCTTTCTAAGAGCCTGCGCCGCCCGGACGGGTCAATTATTGAACATGTCCGAGCTGGCCAGGGATGCGGATGTTTCCTCCAATACTGCCAAAAACTGGCTTTCGCTTCTTCAGGCCTCCGGAACCATTTATTTATTAGAACCTTATTCTTCCAACCTAACAAAACGCATGGTCAAAAGACCTAAACTCTATTTTCTGGATACTGGATTATGTGCATATCTTACTGAATGGTTGAGCCCGGAGACCCTGGAGGCAGGAGCCATGTCGGGGGCTGTCTTTGAAACATGGGTTTTGGGGGAACTTTTGAAAACTTACTGGCATAACGGCCTCAGAGCACCATTTTATTATTACAGGGATAAAGACCAAAAAGAAGTGGACTTGTTGATAATCAGAGACGGAATCATTTATCCACTGGAATTCAAAAAAACTGCTTCCCCAAGTAAAAAAGAGGCCCGAAATTTTCAGCTCCTGGAAAAACTGAAACTACCACTGGGACCAGGCGGGGTGATTTCCCTGGCAGAACAATTTCTGCCTTTAACATCCACAATGCATGCTATTCCTGTCAAAGCCATTTGATGCGAGTGCAAAATCTTTTGACCGGTTCACTTTCAAAGCATTAACCGCGCCCAAGCTCATCACTCATAACATAATGGGAAGATTGCGCTTGGCGAACTTCTGCATACCAGTCAGCCGCTTGAAAATCCCATGATAAGATGCTTACAATCTTAAACAAATGGTGTACCGCTAAATGTATTCGATGTTCGGCAGGCAAACGCTTGAGCCCATACATGAGTTCAGCACGA
>CAZLUR010000131.1:0-6541 GCA_964562725.1 uncultured Desulfohalobiaceae bacterium
TTAAAGGCAACCCTTTACAATCCAAGGCTGTAAATTATAATCTTTAATGTTTGTGAACCGTGTAATTTTGTGTGCAGGTTTCAGGCAGAGGTGGGTGACATTGTTAATTCCTTCAAAAATCAGAAAAATTTTTTCTGAGTTCCAGAAAAACACTTTATCAGTTTACAAAAGTAGTATCGGAACCCAGTCATTTCTGGCCCATAATGCACTGCAGGCCGGCAGAAACGTGGTAGTGGTCCTTTCTGATGCAGGAGAACTCCAAGAATTTTCTGCATTGACAGAGCTTTTGACCGGCAATGAAGCAGACAAACCCTTTTGGGACAGGAGTTGGATCAAATTCGAGCCGTTTCAATTTGAGCAATCTACAACTGCCTGGAGCAAATGCTGGGCCTCCTTGTTTTCCTTGAGCATGGGCAGGGAGCCCAAAGGGGTCATGCTCACATCTGATAATATGCTTCCTTTTTGGCCAGATTGCAGTGTACTCAACGATGCCCATCTTTTTTTGTACAAGTCAGAGGAGATCGATGTAGAGCAGGTTCTGGAGGTACTCTCAGCCTGGGGTTATGAACGCGTTACATTGGTCAGCAGGCCAGGCGAATTTTCCTGTCGGGGTGATATCCTTGATATATTTACTCCAGGTTATGATTACCCGGTACGCCTGGAATTTTTTGCGGACATATTGGAAAGCCTACGCCTGTTCGAACCACTGAGTCAAAGATCCAGGCAAGAATTGACAGAAGTGGTGTTATTGCCGGTTTCTCCAATTATTTTGAGCCAGAGTTATATCAGTCAGGCCCGGCAATATTGGCAACATTTATGGAAGACTGGATGTTTGAGCAAGAAGGACAAAGCAAGCCTGGAATTAAAATTGGAAGCAGATACGGTGGATATCTGGCCTGGCCTGTTTTTTCCCCAGCATAGTTCCCTGGCCCAATGGTTTAAAAAGGACAGCATCTTTTTTTTGTTGCATTCAGAACAATTGATATCCAGGCTCCAGGAGCAAGAACAAAAATGGCGCAATCATTTGCAAGATTTGAGTAGTGCACAGGGCTGGAATTGTGCCTATGAGTCAGTATTGCAGACTGCGGACAGGGCCAGGCATGCTTGGCTGGACAAGAGCCAAATATTGTTTGAGGACCTGCATTCTGGCCAGAATGGCAATGGCCTTGCCTTGCCGGAAAAGCGATATCACAGCTTTGAAGATCTATTCTGGCAACCTGAACAGCGCAAGCGCCCCTGGCGGAGCATCCAGTCCGGGCTTGAAAGGTGGTCCAGAACAACAAACCAGACTATCTTGACCTTCAAGCATGAAAACTCCAGGCGCAGATTTTTAAAATTGTATCAGGATCATGTTCAGGCCAAGATTAATACAGTTTATCAATCAGGCACAAAAGGTATTTATGCCTTGATCTCCAGCTTCAGCTCAGGGTTAGAGCTTAGCTGGAATCATATGTTAATGCTAGCAGAGGATGTGCTGCAACCCAAAAAGGATCAAAGCAGACCCAGGTATGTTTCCAAAGGCGAATTTAAGGGCCTTAGCCGATTTGATCAAATCCATCAAGATGATCTTCTGGTGCACAGGGATTACGGGTTGGGCAGATTTGCCGGACTGACCAGACTGCAGGTGGAGGATGCAGGAAACGACTATTTGCTTTTAGAGTATGCTCAAGGTGATAAACTGTATGTGCCTGTGGACAGGCTGAACCTAATCCAGCTTTATAAGGGAGCAGACGGCAGCACCCCGGAGTTGGACAAGCTAGGCAGCAACAGATGGAATAGGACTAAGGAGCGGGTGCGCAAGGTCCTGGCATCTATCGCCCATGATCTGGTACAAATGTATGCATATAGAAAAGTGGCAAAAGGTTATGCATATCCCCAATTGGAGGAGTTGTATCGTGAGTTTGAAGCTACGTTCGACTTTGAGGAAACTCCGGATCAGGAAGAAGCCATCAATCAAGTCCTGTCTGATATGGAAAGCCCTGAACCTATGGACCGATTGGTCTGCGGAGATGCTGGATTTGGCAAAACCGAGATAGCCATGCGCGCTGCCTTTAGAGCAGTAGTAGCTGGAAAGCAGGTGGCTCTGCTCTGCCCTACCACTATATTGGCAGAACAACATTATCAGAATTTCAAGGACAGGATGCAGGATTTTTCCATACAAGTAGAGTTGTTGAGCAGGTTTATTCCTGCACCCAAACAAAAGAAAATACTGCAACAGGCTGAAAAAGGTGGCGTGGACATACTGATCGGCACCCACCGATTGCTTTCCAATGATGTGTGCTTGCCTAAATTGACCCTGTTCATCCTGGATGAAGAGCAAAGATTCGGGGTCAGGCATAAAGAAAAGCTAAAAGAGATCAGGCGCACCATAGATGTTTTGACTTTGACCGCCACCCCAATCCCCAGGACTTTACAGCTTTCCTTGTCCGGAATAAGGCAGTTAAGCATAATTGAGACCCCCCCCGAGGAACGCAAGGCTGTCAAATCTGGTCTTATGGAAAAGGAATCGGAACAGCTGCGGCATGTTCTGTCCAGGGAATTACAACGCGGTGGTCAGGTGTTTTGGGTTTATAATCGGGTACAGGGATTGGAAAGAGTCCAGGAATATGTCCAGTCCTTGGTTCCTGAAGCCAGGGTGGGCATGGCGCATGGCCAGATGAGCGAACGTAGGCTGGGAGATGCCATGCATAAATTCTGGTCTGGGGAACTGGACATTTTGGTCTGCACAGCTATCATTGAGTCGGGTTTGGATTTTCCCAGAGCCAACACCCTAATTGTGGATCAGGCGCAAATGTTCGGCTTGGGTCAACTCTATCAGCTTAGGGGGAGGGTGGGCCGTTCCAGAGAACAGGCTTATGCCTATTTTCTGGTGCCTTCAGTTGGCGCGCTGTCTCAAAAGGCTCAAAAACGGCTGCAGGCCATATTGGACATGGATTATCTGGGCGCGGGCTTTCAGGTGGCTTTGGAGGATTTGCGTATCCGAGGTGCAGGCAACATCCTGGGCGAAGTCCAATCCGGAAATATGAACAAGGTAGGCCTGGACCTTTTTTTGGAGATGCTGGGAAATGAGGTGAGCAAGTTAAAGGGCCTGGACAAAATACAGCAGACATCTGATCCGGAACTGAATATCACCTTTGAGGCTAATATACCTGGCAATTATATACCAGATCCCCAGGAAAGGCTTTATTATTACCGTAGAATTTCTGCTGCTGCAGATGCTGATCAGTTGCAGCAATGGACAGATGAGATTCAAGACCGTTTTGGACCTTTGCCGGAACAATTGCATAACCTGCTCTCTGTACTGGATTTAAAACTCAGGTTGTCTATGTTGCAGGTGGATAGAGCGGATTTGCTTTCCAATCGAATACTACTGTCTTGGCCTGAAGATCTGCGCCCAGTGGATCCAGATCTGTTTTTGCAGTGGCTTGAACAGTGCAGTCTTAAAACCAGATTTTATCCTCCTGCAAAGTTGGAGTTGCGCTTTGCAGACAAAGTAAGTATTTCTAGGGCTATTCAAATGGCCAGGCAAGAACTGGACAAACTGCAGAAGTATATGCATGATTAGTGACTTGGGGCTTTTTTGCCTTCCGGGAAGAGGTCATTGCTTAGTCCTTAAGATCTAAGCACTAAATTGAAGATGTCTCGAAAAGGGGCGTGTTGGTTGGAATTGATAGCAAGTATGTATTGGCTGAGAGTGGGAAAAAAAATACTGATCACCAGTTTTGGTTCTGTTCTGATTGTTTTTTTTATTTTCTTTTGCGGCTTTCAGGTTGCAGCTGAACTTGTTGACCGGGTTATAGCTGTGGTCAATGATGAGGTCATTACTTTACAAGAACTGCAACAGGAAATGGAAAAAGACCTTATCCAACGAGGGGGCATGCGTCCAGAGCTTTCTGATCAGCAGCGCAAAGACTTGAAAAATCAGGTCTTAGAGTTCATGATTAACAACATCCTTTTTCAACAGGAGGCTCAACGGTTGGGTATTCGAGTCTCAAATTCTGAAGTGGACAATCGCCTGCAGCAAATAGAACAGGAACATGGCTTGACCCGGCAAGATCTGCAAAATTTTCTAGAAGCCCAAAATATGGATATCCAGGAATACAGGCAGTGGCTAAAAGAAGAGATAATCAGAAGCAGGCTGCTCAGGGCCATGGTCAGGCAGAAGGTTGTAGTTACTCAAGAGGAGATAGAGACCTATTATGAAGAAAACATTCAAGAGTTTGAAAAACCCGCTCAAGTAGCTCTGCAGATAATTCTGCACAGGGACAAAGAAAAGTTGGCCAATATCAGAGACAGGATCAGTTCAGGGCAGCTTGACTTTCAGGAGGCAGCCCATGAATTTTCACAGGCCCCCAGTGCTGATCAGGGAGGTGATCTCGGGTCACTGGCCTGGAAGGACCTTTCCCCGGCTTGGCAAAACATTTTGCAGGATTTAGAGCCTGGGGAGATGAGCGAAGTGTTTCCGGTACAAAATGACTTTGCCTTGATTCGCCTGCGTGAAAAGCAAATAGATGACAAGTTATCTTTGCAGGATGTGCGTGAAGAAATACGAAATCGCATCTTTGAGCGCAAGCTGGAGCAAAGATATCAGGAATATGTACAAACTTTACGTTCCAGGGCAGCAGTGGATGTCAGGCTTTAAGCAAAAGTCTGTCCAGCGTGGTTCAGTTTTTTTTCAGAAGAGCAATAAGGCCTCAGAAAAATGAGGAGAAATATATGGACTTCAAGGAATTGGGGCAACTACTCAGGCAACAGAGGGAACAGCAGGGCTTGACCCTGGAGGATGTCTACCAGAAGACCAAGATCAGTCCATCCTCCTTGGAGAATATTGAACAGGCTGCCCTTGATGATTTGCCCCATCCGGTATATGTCAAAGGATTTATAAAGAACTATGCGCATTTTTTAGGGCTGGATTCAGAGCAGTTGTCCCAAGAGTTTGCCCGGAATTTGGCCCTGCACGAAGAGACAGAAGAGGATACGGCAGAAAACGACCTGGCTTTTCCGGAGCACAAGGAACAATCCCGATTTTGGGTTTTAATTTCAGTAGTTGTGGGCATAGTGCTTTTGACGGTATTAGGATACCTGCTTTACGATCTGTTTTTGCGGGATCCAGCTCAGGCTCCTTCGCAGCTGGAGTCCAGGCAAAAAGTGCAGGAGAAGCTAGTTACTGAGCAGGGGCCTGAAGGATTTGAAGAATCTGAGCCTGGACACAGCCCTGAGATAATTGAAGGCGAATCAGAGAAAATCATCGAGTTTGAGCCTCTGGAGCTTGTCCAAAAAAATGATGAGACAGAAGTTGGGCCTGAACAGGACGCAATCTCCAGGGATGCTGAACCTGAGCAAGAAGTGCCTGAACAGGAAGATGAAGTCATTCAGGAGGCAGCAGAAGTTGAGGAAGATGCGCCAGTCCTGCAAGCAGACCCGGAGCTGGAAGAGCCTGATAAAGCCCAGCACCTGGAAATTTCCGCAACTGAAGCCTGCTGGCTGCGGGCTATTGTGGATAACGAAACAGAAGAGATGTATCTGCGGCCAGGGGAGTCGGTCAGTTTCAAGTTTTGGGAGCAGTTACAGCTTAGGTTGGGCAACGCAGGCGGAGTGAAGCTTTTTTTTAATGAAGAAGAGTTTCCTTTTGAGGCGAAATCCGGAGAAGTCCTGGAACTGAACTTTCCTTGAGGATCTATGCTGTAGCTTATGCAACACGATCTGGAGTTTACTGATCAGGTAGTGGTATTCAAGGTGGTTCAGTTCAAAGAGGCTGACTGTCGGGTAAAATTTCTTTCTTCCAGCAGAGGCATGCTGACTGCATTTGCCTTTGGCGGGGCCAAGAGCAGGAAAAGATTTGCAGGCTGCCTGGATTTTCTGAATCATGTATTGTTCAAGGTGCATTCCAACAGGCGGGGCAGCTATCTTTGCCTGCTGGAAGGGAGCTTGCTGCACAGGTTTTCAACATTGCAACAGAATCTGCCCAGGCTGGGCATGGCTGTTAATTGCCTAAAGTTTTTGGAAGCCGCCCATGTGGGAACAGGAAATGCATCTGATGTGTTTAAGTTGTTTGTAAAAACTCTGCTTTTGCTGGATCAGGCGCCGTGGGTGCCTGATAGTTTGCCCTTATTTTTCCGGGCCAGGCTGGCAGCCATGTACGGCTATCAGGCCCAGGTCAGATATTGCCAGACTTGCGGCAGAGATCTGTTTGCTTCCAGCCAGGCATTTTTTGCTTTGGCTCAAGGCGGAGTCTTTTGCCCTGTCTGTCTGAGGGATCCAAGCTTAGGACAGTCTTTAAGCGGTGCAGATCTTGAATTTCTAAATAGTGTGTTTACTGCTGATCCTGCTATCTGGGCTGATCAGCCCAGTTATAGTCCGGCCCGGAAAAATATTTTGCATTTAATCGACAGGTTTGTACAGATACACCTGGGCCTGGTCTGGGATAATGGAAATTTCAGGCCAATATAGATAATTAGTGACTTAAAGCTCAAACCTTGTCAGAAGAAAACAAGAAAGTTTGAACCGCCGAGACGCAAAGTACGCAAAGTTAAAGACGCGA
>CAZLUR010000132.1:0-6452 GCA_964562725.1 uncultured Desulfohalobiaceae bacterium
CAGGCAGAGCAGGGCTGGGGCGCCAAGGTGATCGAGCGCCTGGCCCATGATCTGCGCACCGCCTTTCCCGACATGAGGGGCTTTTCACCGCGCAACCTCAAGTATATGCGCGCTTTTGCCGAGGCCTGACCGGACGAGAAGTTTGTGCAAGGGGTGCTTGCACAATTGCCGTGGTATCACCAGTTGGCACTGCTGGACAAGTTATCCGATGCTGAAAGCCGGCGTTGGTATGCCTGCAAGGCGATTGAAAATAACTGGTCACGCAACGTGCTGGTTATGCAGATCGAGACCCGGCTGCTTGAGCGCAAGGGCATGGCGGTGACCAATTTCGAGACCCGCCTGCCCAAGCCGCAATCGGATCTGGCGCGGGAGTCACTGAAAGACCCCTACCGTTTCGATTTCCTCGGTCTGTCCGAGGAGGCGCAGGAGCGCGAGGTGGAAGGTGCCCTGGTGCGCCATGTCACGGAGTTTCTGCTGGAGCTTGGCGCAGGCTTTGCCTTTGTCGGCCGGCAGGTGCTGCTGGATTTGGCTGGAGAGGAGTTTTTCATCGATCTGCTCTTCTACCACCTCAAGCTGCGCTGCTATGTGGTGATCGAGCTCAAGACCGGCAAGTTCAAGCCCGAACATCTTGGGCAACTGGGCTTTTATCTGACAACGGTCGATCATCAGCTCAAAGGCGAGCACGACAACCCCACAATCGGCCTGTTGCTGTGCAAGAGCAAAAACAAGGTGGTGGCCGAATACGCCCTGAGCGATAAGTCCCAGCCGATGGGCATTTCTGAATACAAACTGCTGGAATCCATGCCTGCCGAACTGCAAACCGGCCTGCCAAGTATCGAGCGGCTGGAGCGGGAACTGAGTGGTGCACAAAGTTCAGGAGACGATGATGAGTAGTACCCGCACCATCATCGAGGCTGTGTGCAAACGTAACGGTCCTAAAGAGCGCCGGCTGACCTTTTTTGACCTGGAGAAAGAAAATTCGCCCATGCGGGAGGCCATCCAGTTCTACAAGCAGAGGCACAACTGGTCCAACCGGATGATCGCCGGGGACAGCCGGGAGCCTGTTGCATACTTCAGTCGAGCGCGAAGTGTGCAACAAAGCGTATGGAAATTATTACCCCGAATGGGAGATTGAATCCATTATTGACTTTTTGCAGCGCATAAGTCAGCACATAAAAAATGTGACACAGGTTCCACCTGCGTGCAGTTGAGCAGGCATTGGCCAGCAAAATAAAAATTAAGGACTGTGTATGGATTTGACGCCGCTTGTAGGTCAGATGTTCAAGGTTTTGGGTTATCTGATTCCGGTAGTTGTCCTGATCCTGGTGCTGAAATCCCGCTGGTTCAAAGGGATTTTCGGCGAGTTCATTGTTAATGCAGCGGCAAAGTTGCTGTTCAACAAAGATGAATACAAAAACATCAAGAACGTCACCCTGCCTGCTGAAGCCGGCACCACCCAGATTGACCATGTAATTGTCTCGGTTTACGGGGTTTTCGTCATACAATAAACTGTTCCTGAGAGGATGTGATGTCTGAGTTTACCGTTACAGTGCCAATGGAATCAATTACCTCAAAGATAATTATGGTACGTGGCTTAAAGGTTATGCTGGATCGGGACTTGGCTGAATTATACGGGGTTGAAACCAAAGTTCTGAAACAGGCTGTAAGGAGAAATACCAAAAGGTTTCCCGATGATTTTATGTTTGAATTGTCTAAGCAGCAATTTAAGAATTGGAGGTCACAATTTGTGACCTCCAACTCTGATAAAATGGGTCTACGTTATCCACCTATGGCTTTTACGGAGCAAGGCGTGGCCATGCTTTCTTCCGTTCTGAACAGTGAAAAAGCTATTCAAGTTAATATCCAAATCATGCGAGCATTTACCATGCTCAGACAGATGCTGGCCTCCAATGAGGAGTTGAAACGAAAGATTGAAGAAATGGAGTCAAAATATGATGAGCAGTTCCGGGTGGTCTTTGAAGCCATCAGGCAGCTTCTGGACACGGAGGAAAAACCGGAGAAAAAAATCGGATTTCTTAAGGAGGATGCAGGTAGCTATCCTGCCAACAGCAATTGATCCGCCGGAGCAAAGAATTTTGCAGGGTTCCTTCAAGCCCGAAGCGGTTAACTGCACACTTCAGGTCAAGCGCGGAATGTTCAGCAAAGCGTATGGAAATGACTCCGCAGCTTGGCCGCTTGAATCAAGTATTGACTTTTCGCTGCGCATAAGTCAGCACTTGAAAAATAAGCAAATATCTTCCACCGGTGTGTAGGCTGAAGGAGAGCAGACTGGCTGGCGGCTTTGAGTGTTCTCTTGGCTGTGAGCTGTAAGGATTATGTAGAAAAGATAAAGGAAATGCTTGGCGGAAGAGCTTGTGACAGAAGGGTTCACGAAGTAAGCAAGACCGGGGCATGTATTCTGAAAGAATCTGTATCGGCTTATATAGGTAAATTGGTCTTCACACAGCAGGCTGGATTTTACGCCCAGGGTAAACTGAAATGGTTTGTGGACAGTCAACCTCTTCCGTTTGTGTATGAAAGCACCGGCATATTAACACGATTTTACGGATATGAGATCCTAAGCCCCGCCCTGGAGTGATGCAGAGACAATACTGATGAAAAGCCACTCAACAGTTAAAATACCTAGTACCCCAGAATTACTTGAAATATGAGATCGATCTGTATAACATTTCCAACATTCAGCTCCATATTATCTATTTAACAACAATGGCCAGGAAGATAACAATCCAACAAGGCTTGCATCTCTTGAATTAACAACCAGCACTAACCAAAACAATGGAATACACCACCAAAAAAGAAGCAGATGGTTTCTCGATCTTTAAAGAAGATCAGAGGACATATGATCAAAGGGCATGTGGCCGATTAAGAGATAGTAGAACAAGTTTTCGTATTATTGACGCATTTTCGGGGGCTGGAGGAATGACTCTGGGATTTTCCGGGTTTCTCAACCAGGCCTTTGAGCCGGTCTGGGCCAATGACTTCGATAAATACTGCGTTGAGACATACAATGAAAATTTCGGAGGACACTGTATTCCAGGAGACATTGTTGATATATTGAATAATCCCGCCATTACTATACCGGATGCAGACGTGGTAATCGGGGGACCTCCTTGCCAAGGTTTCAGCCTGTTGAATAAAAATCGTGATGGCGACCCCAGAAAACAGCTTTGGAGGCCTTTTCTTGAAATTGTCGAACGTTCAGGGGCAAAGGCCTTTGTCATGGAAAACGTTCCTCAACTTTTAGGATCATTTGAGCATGGAGAAATTATCGGCATGGCCCAGGCCATGGGCTTCAAGGTCTGGGCTGAGGTACTATGCGCTGCAGACTATGGGGTCCCCCAGACCCGCCGCCGAGCGTTCATTATAGGATGCAGGACAATCGATCCCAGAGTGCTGTTCCCGCCACGTAAAACCCATTATAATCCCAACGGCAAAAATAGTAGGTATTCTTCGTCACTATTAAACCTGAGCGATTTTCTGCATAAGCCAAAGAAATGGAAGAGTGTTAGGGACGCCATAGGTGATTTACCTCCACCTGAAGGTACTGAAATAAGAAACATTCCTCCACCGTTAGATTTGCATTTTGGACGTAATCCCACTGAACTCAGCCGGAAAAGATACCGGGCCATTCCGGATGAGGGAATGAACCGCTTCGATCTGCAAAAACTCGCCCCTGAGCTTACCCCCAAGTGCTGGCTCAGAAAAAAATCAGGTGGAACGGATTTATTTGGAAGGCTTTGGTGGGACAGACCTGCGTTCACCATCCGTACCGAATTTTTTAAACCCGAAAAGGGCAGATATCTTCATCCTCAGCAACACAGACCCATCACCCACCGAGAAGCAGCCAGACTGCAAACCATTCCGGATGAGTTCATCTTCAAGGGAACCAAGATAGAAATAGCCAAGCAAATCGGTAATGCGGTTCCTCCTATGATGGTGGCCCGTGTAGCGGACGTGGTGTACACCCTTTTGACCTTCAAGGGTTCTCACAATGGTTGACTGCTTCTGCGAAGAAAAAAGAAGCTGGGTCATGAGCCGGATAAAAGGCTGTAACACCAAACCAGAAATGATAGTTAGGTCCATGGTCTTTCGTATGGGATTCAGGTTTCGCCTTCATCGGCGCGATTTACCGGGAACCCCGGACATCGTCCTACCCAAGCTCAACAAAATCATATTCGTTCACGGATGTTTCTGGCATGGACATGAAGAATGCTCCAAGAGTAAACGGCCGGATGAAAACCAGTCTTTCTGGAACAATAAGCTCAACGACAATATCAAAAGGGACAGGCGAAACATTCAGCATTTGAAGGATCTGGGATGGGACGTACTTGTGATTTGGGAATGTGAAACCAGAAATGTACAGAAGTTGTCAAAAAAATTAGAGGATTTTTTGAATGACGGTTGAACAAGAAAAAACAATTCAGGAAATCGAAAACCTGATTCGCAACTTCAAGGTCGAGCTTAAGAAAGATGACCTTCGATCAAAAGTCACAGCCTTGGTGCCGGTTTTCCATGAATTGCGAAAGATGGGCCGATCGTTGGTCTCTTCGAAGCACACATCTTCTGCGAGAGAGCGTATTCTTTATTATTTTCGAAAATATCCCAAAGTGGTAATTGCCGGTGATGAACTGATGGTTGTCTCCGGAATACAGGAGTACACTCGAAGGATAAGGGAGTTGAGGGTTCAGTTCGGTTGGGCTGTGGCTAGCGGTGTGACCATAAAGGAGATGCTTCCGGACCAGGAGATGGAAATTCCTGATGAACTCCGGGGCATGAAACCAGACGATTATGTACTGCTTGATGAAGACCAGGACAGGGATGCAGCGCACCGGTGGAATCTGGCCAACAGCATTCGCAAAGAAAAAGGTTCGGTTCGCAGCAAAATTCTCAAATATCTCCGGAAAAATGTGGGCAAACAGGTCACCAATGAAGAATTACGATATGTTTCAGAAAACAAAACGGAATGGGCTAGGCGGGTCCGTGAGCTCAGGATTGAATTCGGATGGCCCATAGTTACCAAGTCCACAGGCCGCCCGGACTTGGCACTAGGTGCCTACATGCTTGAAGCCGACCGGCAGGGTTATGAGCACGACAGGAGGATAACAGACAACACTCGTAGGGAGGTGCTGCGGAGAGATGGATATAAATGCAGTGAGTGCGGCTGGTCACATGAA
Source organism: uncultured Desulfohalobiaceae bacterium (assembly GCA_964562725.1). Taxonomy (GTDB): domain Bacteria; phylum Desulfobacterota; class Desulfovibrionia; order Desulfovibrionales; family Desulfothermaceae; genus CAZBUB01. The sequence continues at coordinate 5,196 of CAZLUR010000132.1, forward strand.
GAATGGAACCCATCCGATCCAAGGCATCTCGAACTGCATCACATCCAGCATCACTCAAAGGGTGGTAAGAATATAAAAGACAATCTCCAAACTCTTTGTACGATATGTCATGACGAGATTCATAAGATTTAGAAATGATTATTTTTTCCACCCATCCTTCGACATGGACAGATGAAAGAAGCGGACTTTTCCAGAATGTTCAAGGCTCTGGTGGACAGGTATAATGAGCGCCGGGAGCAGGACATCCTGGTCATCAACGACGAGGCCCATCATGCCTGGAGACTGCCTGCAGAATCCAAAGTCAAGGGTGTTTCCAAAGACGAGATCGAGGAGGCTACCAAGTGGGTGGGCGGCCTGGACCGTATTCACCGGGCCAGGGGCATACTCAAGTGCTACGACTTCACAGCCACGCCCTTTTCCCCCTCGGGCAAAAAGAGCACGGAAGAGGCCCTTTTTGATTGGATCGTCAGCGACTTCGGCCTGAATGACGCCATCGAATCCGGACTGGTCAAGACCCCCAGGGTGGTCATCCGGGACGACGCCGTGCCCGATGCCAGGACTTATGCCTCCCGCCTGTACCATATCTACAATGATCCCGAGGTAAAAGACAACCTGAACCACAAGGCCGCACCAGAAGAGCCCCTGCCTGACCTGGTGGCCAATGCCTATTACCTGCTGGGATATGACTGGCGCGAGACAGCCAGGGCCTGGCAGGAGCAGGGCCACAGGTCCCCGCCGGTAATCATTACCGTGGCCAACAGGACCGAAACCGCGGCCCGGGTCAAGTACGCCTTTGACCACAACCGCATCCGCATTCAGGAGCTGGCCGATGCAGACAAGACCCTGCACATTGACTCCAAAGTCCTGGAAGCAGCCGAGGCCTCGGAAGAGCCTGTTGTGGATATAGAACACGGCCAGGAAGCTGAAAACGGCTTTTCGCGCAAGCTGACCAGAAAGGAACAGGCCGAGCTTTTGCGCCGCCAGGTGGACAGCGTGGGCCAGCCGGGCCAGCCCGGGGAGCTGATCCAGAACGTCATCTCCGTGGGCATGCTCTCGGAAGGCTGGGACGCCAAGACCGTGACCCATATCATGGGCTTGCGGGCCTTCAGCAGCCAGCTTTTGTGCGAGCAGGTGGTGGGCCGGGGGCTAAGGCGGACGTCTTATGATCTTGACCCGGAAACGGAAATGTTCGAGCCGGAATACGTGAATATCTTCGGGGTGCCCTTTACCTTCCTGCCCCATGAGCCCACCCCCGGG
>CAZLUR010000133.1:0-6390 GCA_964562725.1 uncultured Desulfohalobiaceae bacterium
CTCCGGGTATCGAGGGCTTGGTGCACATCAGTGAGATGAGCTATGTCAAGCGGGTCCATAAGCCTGAGGAAGAAGTAGCCCCTGGTCAAAGCGTTGCCGTCATGGTCAAGGACGTTGATCAGCAGGCCCGCAGGATTTCTTTGAGTATACGGGACGCAGAGGGTGATCCTTGGGCAGGGGTAACCGAACGCTTTACTGTGGGGCAGATCGTGTCCGGAACCGTGGAAAAGCGCGAAGATTTCGGCCTGTTCATCCGCCTGGAGACCGGGGTGGTCGGGCTGATGCCCAAGTCCAAAATCCATCAGGAAGCCGGAGCTGCGCCCGAGGTGCACTGGGATAAGCTCAAGCCTGGAGATAAAGTCTCCGTGACCATCGAGGCCATTGACGCGGAAAACCGGCGCATGACCCTGGCTCCGGCTGATGCGGCCAAGGCTGAAGACTGGAAGTCTTATACGCCCCAGGATGAAGGAGAGAAGCTGGGGACCTTGGGCCGAAAGCTGCAGCAGGCCTTGCGCAAGCAGCAGGGGAGTTGATCTTCTTAAAGCCTTTCTCTGTATTCTTGGCAACAGGTCAGGTCATGGGCAGATAGATCTCCGGCTCTTGCCGCACCTGATATTCCCGGCTCAATTTTTGGGCCAACTCCTGAAAGGTTATGGCCGCATTGGGGCAGTTTTTGGCACATGATACATGTTTCGGATAGGCCCTATGTCTCCCTGGAAAATCCAGATATCCCGGAATTCGCCAACCAGGATCCCAGGAGCTTTCTGGGCAAATACACGGATGGAGCTGTTTTCGATGAGGTCCAACGTTGCCCTCACCTCTTTTCTTACTTATTCTTTGTGATGCTGATCTGGCGCAAAAAGCCTCAGTCTGTCGGATTGAACTGCAGTGAATAGTTGCCTTGGGCAACTCCCAGCCCTAGATCCTGCCGGATAATCTAAGCGGCTGCTGTTGCTGCTTACCCATGTCTTCCGGAAGCACACAAAAGTTCTGTCAATAGTATTACGCCTCGCCTTTATCTTCGGTAGCTCGTACCATGAATACTGGCACGCTTGTAGATCGGAAAACTTTATCTGCCACGCTGCCCATTACCCAACGCGTTATCCCTGTGCGTCCGCGGGATGCCATAATAATAAGATCAATATCACTTGGATCGGTATAATCTACAAGAGTTTCCGCCACTTTTCCGACCAACACCTCTGAATGTATAGAGGTTCCTTCGTGTTTGATGTGTTCGGCAATCTTGCTTAAGTATTCTTTAGCCTCAGCTTTTTTCTGCTCTTTGGTTTCCTGAATATTTTTTAGATCTGTATCCCCAGTCCCAATCTGTTCACTAGGTGTAGCGGGTTCTAGTACACGTACCAAAATAACATCATTTATATTGAACCCTTTGATAAAAGCCTGAACATGAGGCAAAACACACTCCGCAAGTACTGAACCATCCAATGGAACCATGATTTTTTTATACATTTTATCCTCCTTTTTATTTGAGTGAAAAGATAGGCTGACAAGACTGATAGGTTTTTCATGAGTTGTCCGATGCTTGCGCGCCAGGCTTAAAGGTATACATATAACAAGCATAATTTGTGCCACCAGCCAAAACCGGATTCGGTAAAACCCGGGGCTGCCTATTCATTTCTGGCCCTGAAAGCTGATTCTTAAATACTTGCTTTAAGTATAACTCTACCGCACTGCTTGACACATGTGTCATAATGACATTTAATTACATGCGAATGCCTTTGATGGATGTGCAGTGTTTTATTCTAGGTCATCATTTCTCATGCCGAATTTTGCTTTTCAATGGGTGCAGCAATTTGCGATCCGCAGCAAAAGCCCCATGTGTCAGGATAGATGTTGCTATGTATGATGAAATTTGTGGCCCTGCCTTATCGTATTCATGGGGCTGTGTTGATCACTGTTTTGCGTGCAGTATCTTTAGACGGATATGCTCATGCTCATAAGTATGCACCTGTCATCATGCATCTGGGTCTGGTTTTTGAAACCAGAGCAGAAATAAGGCAATGAGAGTTTCGTTGCAGTATCAATTTTGAAATTTCTGCACGCACAATATTGCCCTTGCATGATTTTATTGCTACTTTGCCCTCAAAAATTAAATAATCACAAGTAGATCCAGAGTAATTCCTTAGAAAAAGGGCGGTTTATTTAAATGGGCCAGGAACATTGCCTTTACCAGCTTGGCCACCTGCGCACGGACAAGAACCGTGTCCGCTGGATAGAAGCCACTGTCTTTCAGGCCCCGCTCAAGCCGCTGTTTCTATATTATTCCTGTAAACTGACCACTGACCTCCGACTTCTGACCTCTGGTATAGGCATATCCCGGATCAAAGCTGCTTGGCAAAGCATCTGCAGGAGGTTTATCGAACGCGAGCATTCCAGACTTTCAGAGCATCATGCGGCCTTTGCTCAAGTACCTGCAGGACGGCAAAGAGCACTCCATAGATCCAGAAGTTCGTCGGAGCCCTCCAGGGCAAAAGGGCCAGAAAGGGTGTGTTCATTACCACCTCCTGCTTCAGCCAGGGAGCCTGGGAGTATGCTGCCAGCAGTGAGAGCAAGATCGTGCTCATGGATGGTAGGGAATTGGCTGTGCTGATGAGTGATTATGGGGTCGCAGTGAGCACCGGCAGGGTGTATGAGGTAAAGCGCATTGATCATCATTATTTTTAGGAAGCGTGAACTGGTCTATCTGTAAAGGAAAGGCTCAGGGTATTTTTGGGAAGTTTTGTTGGAGAGTTTAATGACGGAGTTTGCATGCAGATATATAAACTGCATCCTAGCTGCATAATTATACTCTTTGCGTTCTCTTCTATTTTTCTGCTTACAAAAATTGACACTGTTTTTTGCGAAACTGTACTGCCGGCGATAATTATTGTCTATGATGACGGATATATTCATGACATTACCAAAGCTTTTCCTGTGCATCAAAAAATGAATGCCCCTGCTGTGTCAAGTATAAATCCAGATACTATAGGAAACCGAGAAAGAATGAATACTGAAGGACTTAAAAAGCTCCAATCCGCTGGATGGGAGATTTCAAGTCATGGATTATATCACGCTCACTTAGGACCAATCAAAATAAATAAAAAAGCGAACAAAGGAAGCACTTATATAAAAGTGAGTAATGCATACTTACTTGACAAGAGATACATGTACTATATTCAAGAAAAAAACTCAAATAAAAAAGAAAAGATTAGCATTGAAAAGATAATAATCAATAAAAATAACCATTATATTAGTATTAAAAGTTTATTAAAATCTAATTATTCAAAAAATGCATTTATAATTATGCATAAAGAATCAATGCGCAAAGAGATTGCTGAATCTAAAAACAGGTTATCCAAACTAGGATTTCCAGTTATAAGCTTTGTATACCCTTATAACGGAATTTCAAAACAGGCTAAAGGTATAGTTCGGGAACATTATTTCTTTGCTCGAGCTGGTAAAGCCGAAAAAGAAGATTTTCCAGAAGCATTCATCAATGTCCCACCTATGAAATGCAGGGAACTTAAAGGAACATGTTTTGAGAATGATCTGATAGACGATAAAGACCTCGATAAGTTGCTCGAAAGGACTGCACAGCTCCGTGGACTGCTCATTCTTTATGCCCATTCCGGGGATGAGAACTTTTGCGTCCAACGACTGAAGCATATCCTGAAGACTGCGGAAGACCTTGGTATGAACATTGTAACCTTCCGTGATCTCATAACTGCTTCTACTCTCATTTGCCGTTAATCGAGATAGGCTTGCGGCAACATAGTTAGTACAAAATATAGGAGATTATTTTTCAGCCAGGTGATGGCAGCCCCTTTTGCTCGAAACCTCAATCAACCTCAGGGCGATGTTGATTTTGTTCCCTGGATAAAGCCTTGTCCGGCAGGAATAATTGTATAAGCAAGGGAAACACGGAAGAGTCCGTTATGTTGTTCGTGCTTGTTTGTGACTAATAACTCCTGCCTAGAGCTATATGTGGCCAATATTCAGTATTCTGCCCCTGCTTTTTAAAAATGGCAGCACCGAATCATTGCTAAAGGCAAAGCGGACTTTGTAGCACATGTAGCATAATGACACGTTGAACAAGCAGGCTCTTGATAGTTGAGTTAAAAAAGAAACAAACATGGCAGGGTGATATATATAAACGGATTTTTGGGGTTGTGGCATACTAAATGCATATCTTTTTCTAGTCTCGTGATTGTTGCAAGTCCAGGCAGATTGCAGGTATCATCTCTAAATTGTCTTTAAGGCAATCATCATATACCCCGCTTTGTTCAGTTGTATGGCCGATAACTGAGTCAATAGCTGGGTATAGATGTTTATTATATAAGGAAGTAGTCTGATGGCTACTCATCCGAATTCCTCCCTCTTTCCTCCCTTCCCAAAAAGCCGCACTCCGGTCAAACACCACTCTGGCCGGCAGTGCGGTTTCTCAAGTTTGACTCAGAATTCAAAAGTTTTGAACTAGTACATATTTTCTATATACTGGTCAAGCATTTGTTTAGCAAATGCGATTACAATGCCAAGAAGAGAAAGTGCTGCTTAGCCCAGTGAAGGAGGAGAGCATCCATGAAAAAACGACTGCGGAAGAAAAAGCGTGTTGGTGAATTTACAGAGTGGGGAAGGCAGCTGGTTATCTGCAGAAATTCTCAGGAAGGATTCGATGAGTTTTTGGATGCCTTTATTGACGAGGCCATAGAGGCAAATGGGTGTTATTGCGGCGGAGGCGGCAGCGCAGACAAGCTGAACTTTATCGTGGAGCTTGGCCGCAGGGTGCATGATCCAGATGCCCGGATGGCCAGCATTGAGAGCTGGCTGGGATCCAGGCCGGATGTTGGCACTTGGAAGGTGGGCCCGGAATTCGATATATGGCATGGGGATGATCAGGATATCGAAGAAGATGTTGAAAAATAAGATAACTTCCTCACAGGATAAGCTTTCCAGGGTTCTTATCAGAGCCGAATCCTTAGCAGCGAAGATTCCTGTGTAAAAAGTTGACTGTGGTTTGTATTAGATGAGTCAAAGCTTTTTAAGGATAAAGACCTGCAACCTTACTGGATAGGCTTATCCGATTCCGCAACGAGCTGGACAGGGTCTGGCTCTACCTCCTTATCCTACGAGGTCAAATGCGAATAAAGCTGAGGTCAGCAAGTAAGGGACAAAGAGATAATAGAGACTGTGCCATGCCTAAACAGAGCAGCAAAACTTCCGCAAAGATTTCCTTCCAGGGAGAGCTCATCTCGGTCCAACTTCGGATCCGGCTGTTGCGTTCCTTTGATCAGCGGTAGAGATGATTATTGATCAGTGGTCCCCTGGCAAAAAGAGCTTTCGCTTTGAGACTTTTTGCTATGGGCCTAAGTCCTGCTCCCTTTACAGCGCCGGAGCTGTGCGCACGGTCCCTGGCAGAAAGGGCATGAAGTGGCGGGAGGAGGACTGGGTGGACGAAGATGCCACTTCCCATCGAGGGCCAGACGATTAGCAGCTCCTTGGCTTTCTATGATCGGGCCGTAGCACATGCGTTTTGCCCTATACAAAATGCGTCTGACGCGAAGTGTAAACTTAAGCTTAGTTTACAGAATGCGTTTGACGCAAAGTGTGAACTTGCCATCCTTATAGTTTACCAGCTCTCTTGAAATTTCGGCCTATTCCCGTTTGACTTCCTATGCCCGCAGTGTTACCCATGTCTCTAAATCGGGCTCCGCCCGCAACCCAAAGGTTCCTGGTTTACGGCTCACCGTTCACGATAAAATTCATAAATCTATATCATTATTGCAATATTCATGCTTGCTATACTCAAAAAGCGTTGTAAAAACTGCAAGCCGTAAACAGGCAAATCGTTATGCTTTGCATCTTGGAGTTGCTGCTAATGATAAAGTGTTCCATAGCTCAATGAGTCGAGATCCAAGTAACGCGATTAAGTTATTGAGCTTGACCGACTACAGAGAATTTTATGAACCTGACGAAAGGTTTTCGATATTAGTAAATGATCATTCAGATAAAGAAACTTGCCCAAATGGGCACATTCGGCAAACAGAAGGAGATTTTTTCCAATTTGTGGGAAACAATTCGAAGTAGACCGAGTAATTCAAGCACTTCTTAGCGATCCAATTGACAATTTACTTATTTCAGAATTTTTGAAATCAAAAGCAGCTGAATGTGGTGCATCAACTATAAGAGATGTCTTAGACTCAACAGAGTCCCGTTTGCAAGAAGTTTATAGAATTGGACCCAAAAGATCACGGCAAATTATAAACGCTGCTGAAGAATATATAACTGGTTAAGAGGCTAACCTTCCTGCTCCACTCTGACCGGTGTTTCGCTGCCGCTCCACACCGGCAGGTGAGCAGGTCGTTCTGCCCCATGTAGCCTTTGACTTTTTTC
>CAZLUR010000134.1:0-6371 GCA_964562725.1 uncultured Desulfohalobiaceae bacterium
GATAATTCAAGGCATAGGCCAAGTCTCCGTAAAGCTCAAAATCCAGTTCTTTATCTATCTTTTGTTCCAGGAAATAGATTCCTTCTGGGGTCTTTTGATCCCCTTCATAAAATTTGTCCCCAGGAACACTGCCTGTGGAACAGACCTGCTTGCCCAAGACCCGGATCGAGCTGTGCCGAGTATAATGGTATAATTCCTGATCTGATTTGCTTACTGCCAGAAGATGCTCTGGCAGATGGGGGGTGTCGAAGATTTGGAAGGTCTGGCCTAGAAGGGACCTGTTATCCATTAATAGGCATATGAACAGAAAACCTATTATGAGGGTTGGATAGCGCACAGTATTTAATGGTCCAAAGCATTTAAAATGCAAAGCCTATATCCAGGATGTGGTTGAACAAAAATGAGCGAACCAGGTGCTTAAACCCAATTTATTCTGGCTTTGAAGGCAGTTATTTTATTCAGCGCTGAGCAGGAGTTCTTTTCTGGTAAAGATATACTCCAGCTGGAAGCCGTGGGCCTGAATTTGTTCCTGGCCGCCTTCCTCTCTATCCAGGACGCAAAGCACTTGGGCAATGCACAGACCCGCAGCCTGCACCCGGGTACAGGCCTGGAGCAGGCTGCCACCGGTGGTGACCACATCTTCCAGCACTGCCACTTGGCAACCAGTTCTGAAGTTGACCAGCCCTTCCAGGTATTCCTGGGTGCCATGCTTTTTGGGGTTTTTACGCACAATAAATCCAGGCAGCGGGCGTTTTTCCAGATAGGAAAGTAGGCTCACAGCGCTGACCAGAGGATCTGCACCCAGGGTCATGCCGCCTATACCTTGAATTTCTGGCTGCAAATAATTCAAAATGATTTTGCCCAGCAAGTAAGCGCCTTCCGGGTCCAGGGCGGTCTGCTTGCAGTCAAAGTAGTAGTCGCTTTTGCGCCCGGAAGTCAGAACTACCTCGCCTTCCAGGTAAGACTTTTGCATAAGCAGCCTGGCCAGCCTTTTTTTGTCCTCTTGCATGTTCATTCCTTCAGGCTGCGTTCCAGGATCAGGCTTTCGTACTGCAGGTAATAATGTGCATTAAATACTTCATTCAAATCAGCCTGGTTCAAGACCAAAGAAATTTCTTCAGATCCGCGCACCAACTGCTCAAAGGACTTTTTGTCCTGCCAGGCCTGCATGGCCAGGCTTTGCACAAGCTCATAAGCCTTTTGCCTGGTGCTGCCCTTGTGGATCAATTGCAAAAGGACCCTTTGGGAGAAGAAAAGCCCAAAGGAGCTGTACAGGTTTTGCTGCAGCCTGTCTTGATTGATCTGCAGTTTGCGCATAACACCGGCCAGCCGCTGCAGCATGTAGTGCACCAGGATTGTGGAATCAGGCATGATGACTCGTTCCACAGAGGAATGGCTTATATCGCGTTCATGCCAAAGTGCCATGTTTTCCAGGGCAGCCAGGGAGTTGCTGCGCACCAGTCTGGCCAGACCGCAGAGATTTTCCGCGGAGATGGGATTTTTTTTATGCGGCATGGCAGAAGAGCCTTTCTGGCCAGGCGTAAAGCCTTCTTCTGCCTCCAAGACCTCTGTGCGCTGCAAATGCCTGAGTTCTGTGGCCAGCCGTTCTATACTGCCTGCGATTTGGGCCAGCAGGCTAAAATAATGTGCATAACGGTCCCGCTGGATAATCTGAGTAGAAATCGGGTCTGGGCTAAGGCCCAGATGATGACAGGCAATTTCCTCTACTTCCGGGCTGAGATGGGCGTAGGTGCCTACAGCTCCAGAGATCTTTCCTGTCTTTATCTCGGACAAGGCCCCTTGCCAGCGCTTCTTTTGCCGGGCAAATTCGGCAAAGAAGCTGGCCAGCTTCAAACCCAGACTGGTGGGTTCGGCATGCACCCCATGGGTCCTGCCCATGCAGAGCACTCCTTTGTGCTGCCGAGCCATGTCTTGCAGGGTCTGCAAAAGCAGGTCCAACTGTTTCAGGATCAATTCCCCGGCCTGCAGCAAAAGCAAGGAGTTGGCTGTATCAACTATATCCGAAGAGGTGCAGCCTAGATGGATATACCTGGAAGCCGGCCCCAGCTTTTCCTCGACTGCACTCAAAAAGGCAATCAGATCGTGTTTGGTATTTTCTTCCAGCTCCAGGATGCGTTGCAGGTCAAAGTCAGCGCCTTGCCTTATATCATCCATTTCTGCATCCGGAATGAAGCCCAGTTTATGCCAGGCCTCGCAAACAGCAATCTCTACTTTGAGCCAAGTCCTGAACTTATTTTCCAGACTCCAGATTTGGCCCATTTCAGGCAGGGTATAGCGGTCGATCACAAATTATTCCTGGACAGTGGTTATTCAAAAGATTTTGCAGACGTATCAGCTGTCTTGTGAATTGCTTGCGGTTTTAGCAGGCTTGCTTTTGTCTTCAGCAGGTTTGGCCTGGGCGGCATCATCGGGTTTGCTCTGATCTTTAGCTTTATCTTGATCCTGGCTTTGGCTTGCGCCACTGCCGTTACCATTACCAGCAGCAGAGCTGGAGCTCCGGCAGTAATCCGTGACATACCAGCCCGAACCTTTGAGTATAAACGAAGTGTTGGAAATCATACGCTTGGCCTCTGAGCCGCAGACTGGACATTGGAAGCTTCTTTCCTGGAAGTCCTTTTGCCACTCCTCGAACACATGATGACACTCAGGACACGAATACTCATAGATGGGCATTGAACTAATCCTCCTTGTATATTTGATTATTGCCTGGCTTAGAAAAAAAACAGCAGCTGGGAAACAACTTCTAAACCAAAGGCAAACTGATATTTAGCTGGCTACCTTGGGCTGCAGAAATAGGCCTTAGATAATGAGCCTATTGCTATATAAGCTGTTCAGAGCAAAAGTCAATATTTCAGGATTGCCTGCTGGATTCTGCTTTGGCCTCTTTGATTCTTTGTTTCAGCCTTTTTCTTCTTCTTTGGCGCCTGCGGTCCATTTCCTTGCGCCGTTCAGGTTTTTTATGCCTGGACATGTCTTGTCTCCTTATTTCATTTAATGAAGATTTGAACCTTATAACAGGATGGCCCAGTGCTTGTCCAGCCCAAGCCAGGACAAGCAGTTCAGCCTGGATGAGCAAATAATTTTGGACATAATGTTTAAAGAGCCAGGCTGCAGTATTTGATTAAACCTGGACCAGGTCGTAATCACGACGGCCTGCACCCAGGGATTCTGCATACTGCAACAGATAGTCGCTTTGCAGTCCAGGGTGCAAGGCCTGGAATTTGTCCAGGTCAGGGTTAGGACGGGACTGTTTTTCCAGGCCGGCCAAATCAGACCAGGCTGCCTTGTTGACCAGGTCCAGGCTGGCCTGGTCCAGGGCCACAGGGTCAAAACCAGCCAGCAGTCCAAGATCTGGACAGATAGGGGCAGGGCTATAACCCGCACAGTCGCAGACTGGTGTGATTTGCATCAAAAAGTTGATATGCAATGCCGGTCTTTTTAAATTCTGCAATACTACTGCTGCATATTCAGCCATGCGTTGCACAAGCATACGGCGGTCCTGACCCCAGTCGATCTTAAGCGCCTGGTTCTCACAGGCGCTTAAGCAATGTGCGCAGCCGGTACAAAGCTCGGTCTGCAAGCAGATTCGGCCCTGCTTATCCAGGGCCAGGGCTCCTGGGGCGCAAGCCTGCACGCACTGACCACAGCCCTGGCATTTATCAGGCCTTACCTTGGGCCCCAGACCGCAGTGCTGCTGCATTTTGCCCTGCTTGCTGGCGCAGCCCATGCAGAGGTTCTTCAAGGCTCCGCCGAATCCGCTCAGTTCATGGCCCTTGAAATGGCTGATATTCAAAATATAATCAGCCTGCAGGATTAATGCAGCCAAATAACAGCTGGAAAACTGCGGGCCAGGGCTGGGGACCTGGACCTGCTGCTCGCCTCGCAGGCCGTCAGCTATGAGCACGGGTGCCCCCAGCACATTAGGGTTAAAGCCGTGCTCTGCAGCCAACAGGGCGTGGGATACTGATTCTGCTCTATGACCAGCATATAAGGTATTGCTGTCTGTAAAAAATGCCTTGGCCCCGCTTTTGCGGATAAAAGAGATGATGGGTTTCAAAAACAAAGGGGAGATAAAGGATGTGCAACCTTTTTCGCCAAAATGTATTTTCAGCGCCACCAAGTCATTTTTCTGCAAGTGCTGGGCAAGCCCAGCTGTCTTGAGCAGCCTGCGCATCCGGGTCTCAAAAGGGGCTCTAAAAGAGGACTGCAGGTCCCAGTAGTATACCTTGGCTTTATCTTGTGGAGTTTTTAAAGGCATAGAGGGCCTACCATTTCTGGGTTCAAACATTTTTAAGTCAGGAGCTGTAGTTTTTCAGCTGTCTGGTTTGCTATTGTTCACCGCTTTGTTCCTCAGTTTTTGCTTCAGTTTGGCCTGCAGCGTCGAAAAATCCGCTTATGTGCCGGCTAAACAAGGTCCTGGCCCCAAGGAAGCCTTCTGAATCCAGGATTTGCTGCACCCTGTGCTTGTTTTGGCTCCAGAAGGCTTTTTCTTTTGCATCTATCTGCAGATAAAATGAGCCAGGGGCTGTGATCCGCAGTCTAAAGCAAGACAGGCCAAGTTCCTGCAGCCTGTCTTCTGCAAGGCCTAGTCTGGCCAAAAGTTCATGGCTGGGACTCAGATTGTAAGCAAATCTAGTCAGCAGACAAGGCCTGGAGGGTTGTTCTGGATGCTGCAGACCGACATATTGCGCTGCAAGGCGGATATCAGCCTTGTCCAGCCCTGCTGCGAGGAAAGGGCTGAACACATTAAGCTCCTGCAAAGCCAGCCTGCCCGGACGGTGGCCTTGCAGGTCTGAGAGATGAGTGCCTTCCAAGATGTTGATCTGCGTATTTTGGGCCTGGGTTGCGAGAGATTGAAACAGGTGCTGTTTGCAGTAATAGCAGCGCTGTTTAGTGTTGGCAGCTACGCGGGAATTCTGCAAAGGATCCTTGGTCTGCACCAAGTGGGGCAGTCCAAAGCCGGCCAAAGACTGCAGGGCCCATTCCCGGGCGGCTGGACTGATGTGAGGGCCGGAAAAGAAGACCAGTTTATAGTCCAGTGCCCACTGGCTGGCCAAAAAGGCCAGGAGTCTGCTGTCTACACCTCCGGAAAAAGCTAACAAACCGGGCTGCAAAGCTAGAAGTTCGTTGTGCAGCCTGTCCAGTTTGGCTTGCAGAGCAGCAGACGGCTGTTGGAGTCCTTTAGGGTTCATACAGTTTTTTAAAAAATCTTATAGCCTTAACCTTGAACATGGAACCTTGAACGTTGAACTCTCAAGTTAAATATGCACTTGCCCTAAATCCAAGTTTAAGCTGTACTGCAGTACGATATACAGCAAGTAAAGCCCAACAAGCCAAGCACCTTGCATCTTGTTGAAATATCCGGTTTTGTCCAGGCTGACGAAAAGCCTGAATGAGAATAGGATGATCAGCAAAGCAGGGAAATGTAACAGATAAAAGGATGCTGGTATAGCCAGGGGTTTGGCAGCTGCGGAGGCCCCGATTACAAACAGGCAGTTCAAGACATCAGCGCCCACAATATTGCCGACCAGAATCTCCGGATATCCTTTGCGCACCGATGTTATGGCTGTCACAAGTTCCGGGAGGGAGGTGCCCAGGGCTACAACACTGGCTGCGATTACATCCTGGGGCACCCCCAGCCTGACTGCCATCTCCGAGGCTGTAGGTATCAGCAGTCTGGCAGAGACCAGGACCAGAAAAAGGCCGGTCAGGAGCAGGCCCAGGCTGTACAAGGTTCCCTTCTGGGAGACCTGGTCTGGCATGTCTTGTGGTAGTTGGCATTTATCCTGCTTGGCCCAATAATAACTAAGACGGATGTAAACCAAAAGCAGGCCCAAAAACAAAAAACCTACCCACCGGCCTAAAACCGGGGTGTCTGCAGCAAAATACCATTGCAGGCAAGCCAAAAATACCAATAAGCAGGCAGAACCCACCTGGAACCAGCCTGTACGCTCCAGGATGAAGCGATTCAGGGGGATGGGGCTCATCAGGCAGGCCACCCCCAAGACCAGGCCTGTGTCAGCAATAATGGAGCCCACCCCGTTGCCCAGGGCCAATCCAGGATTACCTGTCCAGGCCGCTAGCACCGAGACAAAGGCCTCTGGCGAAGTGGTCCCCAAGGAGACAATAGTGGCCCCGATCATGATTTTGGGCAAACCGGTCCTGTAGGCCAATTGCACTGCGCCGCTGACCAGCCAGTCCGCTCCTTTAAAGAGCAATACCAGACAAAGCCCGGTCAGCAAAAGTAATAATGGCCAGCCCAAGGACTGTACAAAGGGTTGCAGTATGTCTTCCATTATCCGGGGTATTGAAAAAACTTGAATATTGTTTAAAAAAATTGCTTGTGTAGC
>CAZLUR010000135.1:0-6299 GCA_964562725.1 uncultured Desulfohalobiaceae bacterium
GGCGGCGCCACCAAAGACGCTGAACCAGAAAAAGGTCAGCAAGGTTGGTGCCAGAAGGGCACCCAGTATAAATTCCCTGATGGTCCTGCCCCTGGAGATGCTGGCTACGAACAGGCCTACAAAAGGGGACCAGGCTATCCACCAGGCCCAGTAGAACAGGGTCCAGGACTGGGTCCATTCGTAGCCGCGGAAAGGATTGGTGGACAGGCTCATGTTGAACAGGGAGCTGAAGTAGTCCGCAAAGGTGTTGGTAAAGACATTCAGTATATAAGTGGTGGGACCAGCCAGGAGCATGAACAGGAGCAGCAAAATAGCCAGTAGAATATTGACCTTGCTCAAAATCTGAATGCCCTTGTCCAGCCCGGTCATGCTGGAGATCATGAATAGTACCGTGACCACGGCTATAATGATGAAGGTGGTTCCTAGACTGGACTGGAAGCCAAAGACTTCTCCAAGTCCACTAGTAATCTGCATGGCGCCCAGGCCCAGGGAAGTGGCGATGCCGAAGATGGTGGCGAATACTGCCAGGATATCGATGGCATAACCCAAAGGGCCATAAATGCGATCCCCCAGCAAAGGGTAGAAGCAACTGGAGATCAGCGGGGGCATACCTCTGCGGAAAGAGAAGTAGGCAATACTCAGGCTCATAACTATATAGATGGCCCAGGGTTGCAGGCCCCAATGGAAGAAGCTGTATTGCATGGCAAAGCCTGCGGCCCTATCCGAGTTATCGGCTATGTATTCCGGGGGATTTAAGTAGTGGCTTAAGGGTTCGGCTACGCCCCAGAAAATGAGCCCGATTCCCATACCTGCGGCAAACAGCATGCTGAACCAGCCAAAGTAGGAATACTGTGGCTTTTCGTGGTCCTGGCCCAGCTTGATCCTGCCGTATTTGCTAAAGGCCACGCAAAGGCTGAAGACCACGAACAGGAAGGCAGCCACCAGATAGCCCCAGCCGAAGTACTCGATAATCCTCTGGTGCAGATAGCTGGAGAAGGCATCTAGTCCCTCCGGCCGGAAAAGGCCTAACCCAACCAGGGCCAGGACAATGCTCAGGGAAACCAGAAATACAATATTTTCTCGCAAGCGCTGCATGCCTGGCTCCTTTATTACTTTTGCCTCTGGCCGGGAATGATGAACGTTGAGCAATGCGCCTTATCAGGTACGCTTTCGGCCACCGAACCCAACAAATTGGCAAATGGGGCCTCCTGGTCGAATTTGCCCAAGATTATCAGATCCACGTCATGCTTCCAGGCCTGAAGTACTATCTGGTCCTTGATGGAGCCCACGGTCTGCAGTTTTTGGACCTGATTATAGGCATGGCTGCATTCAGACTCCAGCCTGGAGAGGTTTTGCAGCACCTGATTACGTCTGGCTTCCTCGGCCTGGGGATCTGGGGCCCTGGAACCAACATGGAGCAAGTACAGGGTGTCAGCCTGGAATTTGGAATCGATAAGGTAGTTCATAACTCTGCTATCTGTCCTTTTGAAATCTGTGGCGTAGAGTACCTTGTTCAGGCTTAATCTAGGAGCCTTGTAGGAAGGTCTTTTATAGATAAACACAGGCAGATCACTTTGCCTGACAATATCTTTGAGCAGATTGCCCAGCACTGCCTGGCGCAGAGCGCTTTTGGCCTGCCAAAGCAAGCTGATGAAATGTGCATCCAGCTCATTGGAGATGCGGGCTGCCTCTGTGGCCACGTATCCTGTTTTGAAGTACATTTCGCACTCAAAGCCCTGGTCCCTTATCTGGTGGGCGATTTGCAAAAGCTTGTCTTGACGTTTGGAGTTGGAGCTGGCCTTGTCAGTACCCAGAACATGCACCAGATAGACATGGCTGGTGCCCAAATCCTGGATTGCCTCCAGCATGTTCAATATCTTATATTGCGGCTCTTTCAGGCTAAGGGGCAGGACGGTTTTCTGCAGCATTCAGCAAAACTCCAGGCCAAGTGGCCAGATAATGTTTTAAATGTGTTGGATCTTGAAGGTTCAAAGTTCAAAGTTCACGGTTCACGGTTCACGGTTGAAGAATAAAATCAAAGAGTTGATAAGAATTTACGACATCCAGATTGAATCTTGAATACTGTTATTAAAAATAGTTAGTTATCGAAGAACTTTTGACTGTCGAGTAAAACATAATGACGCCTTAGAACTGCAAAAAAATTGCAACCTAAAAACGGCAACTTATTGAACACGCACAGCGAACTTTGCGTCAGTCAACTCACCGAGCTTTTGCGGGTGTCAACGCCGACGGTTTCCAGGCACATGGGCATCTTGCAGAATGCAGGGGGGGTAGAAAACCGCCCGCCCATGTGCTGCCCCACAGGGGTATGCAGGACCAATTTCAGCGAGGAACTCGTTATAAAAGATCATGAGAAGCACATTCACTGCGCAGAACTTCTTTCAGGCCATATGCTCTCTGGTTAGCTTTTTACAGATGCGCCCGCTTTTCGTTCATCGGCAATAATATTTACGATAACCTCCCAGGTTATCAGGAAAACATGCGTCTGAGGCGCGTAAGATACCAGAAGGATTGCAAGTGAGATGAAAGAGAACGCTGAACATTGAAATAAAAGGAGAAGTAAGCCTTTTTCAAGCACATTTCCAGTTCCTGAGGAGGGAGTGTGTCCAGGCGTATTGTGGCATGCAAGCCGTCAAAAAAGGACCAATCAACATTGAGGATCCGATCCTTGACCTCTGAAAAAAGCCTGGTACCCGGATAGGGAGTCAGAATACCAAATTGTGCAATCTTTGGGGCAAGTTGGCTGGAAAATTTAATGGTTTGCTGAATAGTGGTCCTGTTGTCATGAAGGTCTCCAATTATAAAACTGCACATGGGCAAAAGTTGGTAACGTTTGAGCAGATCCACTGCTCTGGCTGAAAGGTCAGTGTTGATATTCTTGTTGAAATGCTGGAGCGTTTGGGGATTAACCGACTCGATCCCCAGAAAAACCATCCTTGCCCCGGCTTTGGCCATTGCCTCGACCATGTCCTGGCGCTTCACAATGGTGTCGGCCCTGGAAAAACAAAACCAGCTCACATCCAGTTCCTTTTTGAGCACCAGCTCGCAAAAAGCAATGGCTCGGTCCGGATCCAAAGTAAAGTTATCGTCCATAAAGTAAATGGCCCGAATTCCAAATTCCTTCTGAATCCATTCGACCTCGTCAACCATGGACTCAGGAGATCTGGGACGCCATTTGAGGCCGAAAAGTTGAGAAGAAGCACAAAAGGAGCAGTTAAATGGGCATCCCCGGCTGCTGATCATTGAAGTGGCCCTTCTGCCACCAAGATAAAGGCCATAATCCTGCATTTGAAGAAGTTCTCTGGCGGGGTAAGGCATTTTGTCCAGGTCACGGACAGCCTGACTATCAGGATTGTGCACGACACCTCCATCTTGCATGAAGCTCAGCCCGGGAACTTCAGCCGGATCATTTCCTCCCTGACTCAGATGTTCGACCAAGGAAAGTAAACTCATGTCGCCTTCATTCCTGATTATAAAATCAGCGGCCTCGGATACAAGGGGCTCTTCCACCCAATAGGAAACGTGGGGCCCTCCCATGACCACCGGTACACCAGAGGATCTGGCAAGGGAGGCGATCTCCATGGCAGCAGGAAAACGAGGCGTATCCGCAGTGACCCCCACCAGATCAAACTCTTCGGGCCTTATATTCCAGCCGGGCTTTTGCACATTTTTGTCCCAAATGACAACCTGATGGTTGTTGGCCTTTAGCCAGGCTGCCAAAGAAGCCAGTCCTAACGGTGGAAAATCAAGGGAAAACTGCTCGAACCCTCTGGTGCAACCAGGATTGATCAGCAATATTCGCATAATGGTCAACCTCCTGCGGATTGAAAATTAATAACCAGCCTGTTTCAAGCAAAGCTCACTTTTTTCACGACGTCTTGTCATTTGATGAGCCAGAGATATCGCTTGTCGGCGCAGGGCAAAAACGGCTTTGGCACTCCTGTCGCAAGCAGAATGGAATGAGCAAACCATTATCAAGAACATTACCATGCAGAGCGCATTTCATAGCTACAATTTCTTCCGGCAGGTAGCGTCCATATAGTTTTATTGGTATTTGCGAGATTGAGACCGTTGGTGAAGATGCCAACGCGAGAAGGTATTCAATCAGATAGCCTGCATTTTGCCCCAAGGGACCGCAATAGGCCTGTCTCTGTCTCAGACGCAATACCCGGAGTTCATGGATCGAGCGGCCGAACTCCGCCTCCATGAGCTCTTCTGGTGTTGTCAGGATCAGTTCGATACGCACCGATTGAGCACCCCGGCTGATATAGTTGAATACATTGTCCCGGATAGCAATTGGATCCAGGCCGCGCTGACCGGCAATATCCCAGTCCAGGTCCGTCAGGCGGTTGGCCAGAACATCGGCAGGGGGCAGGTCGATCTCCAGCAGCAGGTTCACGGCATTATAGTCGCCGCTGTGTCGTTCAACCTCCGTGATGGTTATTCCCGGTTCATCGACCAGCATCTGCTGAAAGCGATCCAGCATTTCCATTGGAGCGATAAACTTGAAACCGAGTATATCATTTATGCTCAGCGAGTTGGCCTCAAAGTGAATTTTATGTTCCATGAAACTACGAGCCATAGCGTCTTCCGCTTGCATGAAATCGCTTTGCATGGCCTCTTGACTACTGACAAACTCATTCAGAGGCATCCCGGCCGCTGTAGCGCGCTGGCGGGCAATGGATCGGGCTGTATCTTGGATCTCCTTAAAAAGTGCTTCCACCAGACGGAAAGAGACTTTTTCCGCAACACGGGTCAGCCGCTTGACGCGAGCGATGGCAACCAGGCGGGCTGAACTGTCCGTGATGACCGTGGCGTCGATGGGCAAACGGGGAAAAAAATACTCCGGGTTCCGGCGAAAGGAGTCCGCCAGTTCATCAAAGCGGGGGCTATGTATTCCCAAGCTGGCGATAATTTTTTCGCGCAGTTTATGTTTGGACTGTATCCTTTCCGTGTGCAGAGGGGTACCAAAAAACTTTTTCAGAAACTGAAGCATACGTTCTATGACAATGGCGGAGATTCCGCTTTCATAAACGAATATTTTTGTTAATTTTTCCCCGTCGCTAGGGCCGAGATCATCGTTCATCCACCGTAATGTCAAGTCGAAAAGTTCGTCACGATGGGTCATTGCCGTTAAATACATGATGTCTCTCCAGTTCCACTTTTGAAAGTGTCATTAATGCTACAAATTGCTTGCTTAGCAAAATATCTAAATTATGAGGAGTGCGCGGTAAAAATGATGCGTGTAACATCATCAATATTAAATAAGGACGCCAGGTTAGACCTGGTTTCAAACACAATCTGATCGGCCTGCCTGGCCTTTCTGTATGTACCCCGACCCGGACTTGCCCCGACGTTTCGCTGAAAGTCATCCACCGCCAGGTAGACATCTTCAGGTTTCGGATAAGATGTTGCCGCATTGTCAAGATAAATGCCCATCCCAGTTTCCTCCCATGCAACTTTGATAATGGCAGTTCAAGTCAAGTTATTATATGTAAAGACCGCGAACTGTCCGCGTCCGAAGTCTGGCGCTACGTAAGGGGCATAGAGGATTAATAGGCCAGAAGATCACTGCGGACAAACTCATGATTTTAGACAATGTGCTCACGTTCGGCATTATTGCTACCAGGTTATGGCCGCAAACTCTTCATGGTGCGCAGCCAGAGACATGATATGGAGACCATCAACAATAAGCTTGCCATCAAGGAATTTTAGTCGCGCTGCTCTTCCTCTTTTTGGAAGTTGCGGTTGCTATAGGCATCCAGGACCCGGTAGCGGTGGCAGGGTCCACTGTTCCAGGTGCAAAAAGGATACAGCCTGCCGTCAGGCGCGCCGTAGTGGATGATGCAGTTTTGCACCCTTTGCAGCTCGAAGTTGTAATTATCCTGGAAGTGCATGGCAGCCAAAAGCAAGACATGGTACCTGTCCCCTACCTTGTGGTAGTAGTGGCCTTTAACGTTTCTGTGCTCGCTGCCTGCCTGGGAAAAGCCGTTCACGAACTCCAGGAGTTGATCAAAATCAAGGCCCTCTGGGGCTTTTTCAGGATAGAAGTGTTTCCTCATGGTCCGCATGACGTTGATCTTGCTCAGTTTGGCCCGCCAGGAGCTGCTCTCGATCTTGGAGGCTTCCAGGTCCAGGTCCTGCATGGCGCCTGCTATATCCAGGAATTTGGTAAAGGGCACGGCCTGATGGGTCTCAGTGTCCACCAGGAGGTAGCTGGCTGCGCCGCAATGGGGATGGCAGGTAAAATGGGTCTTAGCCCTGCCGTCTATGGCCTG
>CAZLUR010000136.1:0-6219 GCA_964562725.1 uncultured Desulfohalobiaceae bacterium
CAGATCATAGAACTTGGGGCTGATATGCAGCTCCTCGCAGAGCTTGCGGTAGCGGCTCCTGACCGCATCTTCACTTCGCCACTTGGGCTTTTGATCGTTGTATTTTCTCCGGAATTCCAGGAGCTCGGCTCGAACGCGGTCCAGCTTCTTGGCCAGGTCATAGAGCTTCTTGCGCTTGGTCACCGGATTGAAGGTGATGACCAGGGTCCGCTCCTTGCCCCACAGGGTAATGGTTGTCCGAAAAGCTCTGAGGCAGTCTCCTTCTCTTTCCTCGGCAGTGAGCTCTCTATTTTTGGGGATGTCCAGGACATCAAACGATTCAGGATCCCGCTTGGCCTCGTACTCCGCATTGTACAGGGAGTAGGTGGTGACAAAGTGGATCTGCTGGTGCGCATCGATAAAGGAGATGTTCTCCTCTGAGTTCATTCCCTTGTCAAAGACCACGGTCAGCTGCTTGTCGCTCTCAGTGAACCCGGCGAGAACCCCGAATATTTCATCCAGGATGGTATGGAACAGCTTGGAGTCGTGCATATTTCCGGAGTAGACCGTATAGTACAAGGGCAGAGAGCTGGCCCGATCCTGTAGGACCCCGACGCCGACCTGGCGGAGGTGATGCTTGCTGCTCTTGCTCTTGCCTCTCTCGGCCAGCTCGGATTTCGTCTTGGTGGCCATGTAGGTGAAGTAGTTCGTGGTATCAAAGAGGAGCGTTTCCGGTCCCAAGGCAAGCTTCTCCCAGATGCGGGCAAAGAACTTGGAGGCGATTTCCTCGATGTGCTCTTTGGACACCCGGTGCCACTTTTCCCAGTAGCGCTCTGAGCTGAGCTCTTTGAGATTTACTGGCCGCAAGTGTTGAATGGCCGTCTTCTGGTACCAGCTCTTCAAGGCCCGCTTGCTTTTGGGAGCGATCATGCGATTGGCCCAGGCATAGAAGAAGTACTCTCCAACCGAGGGCCCTTTTTCATTCCGCCTCTTGGGTACAATGCTGTCAATGAGCGAGATGGTATCGAGCTCCTGTTCAAGGACATGAGCCAGAAAGACAGACCCGAAGCTTTCCGTATGCTGCTTGACGGGCTTGCGAGTTTGCTCGGCCTCTTGAATCTTAGACCAGATGGACTCCGGGGTGCCAAGGTACTTCTGCCATTTGACTTTGACTTTGCCCTGGACCCTATGGGTCTCCCGCAGATACCAGTAGGTTCTACCCTGGGCCATTTTCTTATACAGGTGCGGCATGAAGCCAATATACAGCACATAGGTTCTACAAATCAAGCATACTTTCTATAATTTATCAATATTCTTAGATATAGTCGGAAAAACAAGGGTGAATGCCATAGGTTCTACGTTACGCTGAGGCTAACCGTCTAGCATGCTTGATTATTCGCCCGGCGTGGCGCTTGATTCCTGAAACTCCAGTCTGACTCCTGATTCCTGATGCCTGACTCCTGGTTCCTGGCCATTGAGAGGATGGCAGGCAGTAGTCAGTATTCAGGGATCAGTGGTCAGCAAGAAAGAAGAAGGGCATAGGATGTTAGCAGGACAGAGGTTTTTTGCTGACTTTTGTCCTCTTGATGCCTGACGTCTGACTTTTTGCCCCGCAGAGATAAGGGGAGTGAGGCCAGGCAGACATGGTGCATGAATATTTGTCCAGAGATTAGAGTATGATGTCTGGCTTAATCTTCCAGTATCTAAAGACTGTGCAGAGAAGGGAAGCTGGGCCAGAGGGGTTTAGAAAGTAAAAGGGAAACTAGCAGTCTTATGAAGATGATGAGACAGAATTTAATCTTACAAATCCCTTCACACCTGATGGCAAGAGGTGGCATTGGTAATTTAAGCAACAATAAAATTAATCATTCGCAACACATTTTCTTGCTTTCTTCGAAAGAATAAAAGGCCAACCGTGTTTCAGGCTGGCCTGGCTAAGCAGAAGAGTATTCAGCTCGGTTCGAGCACCTCTAGCTCCTCATACTTGTCGAAGTCATCGGAATTGTAGGTATAAATACGGCTGACATTATTCAACAGCATGGTAGCTACAAGCTGGAGGTCAAAAATTTCCTGCCTGGTGACTTTGTACCTTTTCAAGAGCTCTATGATCTTCCTTATCACCTCGCCTCCTGGATAAATCTTCAATATGCTCTGTGAATTGAGGTATTTCTCCATCTCTCTTCGTGCATCCTCCTGGGAGCGGGGATTAGCAACCCTTTTGGGAGCGGTGATAATGGCAAAGAACTCATTGAGAACCTGAGGTGAAATACAGAGGGGAATTTCGCCGTTCATTCCTCTATTCCTCAGGTTCACTGCAGCCTTATGAAAAGGAGAACTCTTATCTGCGGCATAGACAAGGATGTTGGTGTCCAGCAAGCCAGTATTAGAGGTGATCATAGATCTCGCTCCTTCTAAGATTCCCCTTCACTTCCAGCGGCCACTCTTCAAAGCCTATGCCCTCTTTGTCATTTCCCTGCTCAGGATGTCTTCCTTTTTGCCTGAAAAATTCAACTAATTCACTGATAAACCTGACCTGTTCTTCTGTCAGATCATGGACATCTATCTTCTCGCTCATTTACATACTCCTTCTTCGTTATAAAGCTATCTAGCCTGCATGGCCTTTTCTTTATAAGTGTGCATCCAAGGTTGCTCTTCTGCAATGGATTTCAGGGTGCTATAAAAGAACTTTATTCTATTTTCAGTTTACGGCAGGATGTAAAATTCGTCAATAAAGCTGTTTAGAACAACTCCTGGGGCATGAAGGGCTTCTTTGTTTCCTTTGATTCAATTCTCTGGTAATCTGTTCTCGTGTAAACACACTGGAGGTGACTTGATGCAGAAATCCAGGAAGCCAGTAGGCATTTGGATCAGGGTTTCCGCTGAGGATCAGGCAGAAAGCGAGAGCCCGGAACACCACGAGAGGCGGCCACTCACTATGCTGAAGCCAAGGACTGGCAGGTCAGGGAGGTCTATCACCTGGAAGCGGTATCCGGGAAGTCCGTGATAGATCATTCCACCACCAAGAAGATGCTGGATGATGTCCGAAGCGGGCGGATCAAGGGGCTCATATTCTTTTTCACTATGATTGCCGCCATGGCCTAGTGGGAGAGAGAGGAGGTTTCGGAGCGGGTGGCTGCTTCGGTTCCCATCAGGGCCAAGATGGGTAAACCTTTGGGAGGACAGGCCCCATTTGGCTATAAGTGGGAAGACAGGCAGCTGGTTCCTGATCCAGACGAGGCGCCGGTTAGAAAATACATCCACGAGCTGTTCTACGAGCACAGGAGAAAAAAGACCGTGGCCGGAACCCTGAACGAATCAGGATATAGAACCAGGTCTGGCTCCAAGTTCTCCGACACAACAATCGACCGTCTGCTAAAGGACCCCACAGGCAAGGGTTGGCACAGGCTAAACTACACCAAAAGTCTGGGGGAAAAAGAGAATTAAGGGACATTATGTTGCCAGTTTAGTTATGTTGCCAGTATCCCGCTATATCCTGCCTTACCCCGCCTGTCTTTGAGGAGGTTTGTTATGCCTAGGTACGCCAGGTTCACCAAAAGGTCAGGATATCTAGCTTCAATATTGAATGGCGTAACCTCTGCCAAAAGATTGCGCATATCAGCACTTAAAGAAAGCTCGGCCAATTCAGCTAGACGTATCAGGTTGTGCAGTGGAGGAGCGATATCATTGGTGGTTGTGCATACATGGGCTTTAAGGATTTTTTTCCAAGGCCAGGTGACCAAAGAAAAGACCATGACGAATTCGTTTTTGAGCTATAAGCTCCTTAGCAACTGCCAGATCTTCAGTTGCACTATTTTGCCAGTAAACAATTTGTTTTTGGATGTCCAACACTCAGCTTCCAGCTTAGGGCAATGTCTATATATTGGCAACTTAACCAAAATGAGGATTGATGACAAGCAAATTTGAATTGAATCTTGGAATATGATTGCCTTTTTCAGCAGTTATTTTCAGCCAAGATCAGCTGGAAGGGATATCACCTTTGAGCCGGAGGATTAATTTCGGGTTCAAAATTCCAGGTTCACGGTTGGAAGAGAAAGAAATTTAAAATTTTTTGATTGTTATGACAGAGGGTTAAGGATAAGGCAGTTATAATTGGTGGGGCAAGGCATGAGAGATCCTGAGATTCCGGAGTATTTAGGTAAGGCCGCCCTGCCCGGCGAGGGCAAGCAACTGTCTCAGGACAGAACCAGGACATTGACCAGTCAGGCCCCTATTGTCCAGAAAGCAAGCCGGAACGAATAATTTGCCGGTTATCTTGACCGAACCTTAATTATTCAGTATATGAGAAATAACATCACAAATTCCAAAATCGGAGTTTTTTTTGTGAGCATTGAGGAATTCAAAAAAGAGGCGCTTCGACTTAATCCGGAAGCACGCGCGTATTTGGCCCGCGAACTGCTGGCCAGTTTGGACGTCATGAGCGAAGCAGAAATAGAGAAGCTATGGATCGACGAAGCGATCCGCCGTGACGAGGAACTCGACAGTGGTGCAGCTCATACATATCCAGCCGAAGAGGTGCTCGCCCGAGCGCGGGCTCGCCGAAAATGAGCCGCCGGTTTTCAATTCATGAGGCGGCCGAGGCCGAGGTCAACGAGGCAGCCGATTTTTATGATCTGGCAGACCCTGGACTTGGCAACGTATACTTAGACGATGTCCAGCGCGCGATCAAGGACATCTCACAGTACCCGGAAATGGCGCCAATCGTAGGAGGAAGTCTCAGAAAGAAGTCTCTCCAGAAGTTCCCATTCTCTCTCATATATTCTGTCCGACCCACCGAAATTCGTCTGCTGGCCGTGGCACATCAGAAAAAAAGGCCTTTCTATTGGCGTGGGCGGAGATAGGAGAAGAGGAGGATATGATTGCTTTATTTCAGCAGTTATTTTCAGGGGCAATCCCGGCCAAAAGCCTGACGGATAACCTTCTCGACCGACCTTTACATTATCAGATGAGAATCAAAGATCCGGCTGGCAATACGTATTGCAGCAACTTTAGACAACATGCTGCAAAGCCTCTAAAGCGATATTATCCCCAGGGGTTTGATCCGGTAGCAAATTCCTGGATAACCTGGAAGATGTTTTTGCAGTTCGTCTTTCCGGCATTGACCTGGATGAGCTGTCTTCCTGGTATAATGGCTATAATTTTATGGGGCAAGAGAGGGTCTATAACCCTTTTGATGTGCTGTTGTTTTTTAAGCATGGCCAGCTTGGAAACTACTGGTTTGAAAGCGCCACCCCCAGCTTTTTGGTTAACTTGCCGGCCAGGGAAAAGATGTACCTGCCCAATCTGGAGCATGTTGAGATTGGCCAGAACATGCTCTCCAGCTTTGAGCTGGCTCTGCTCTTATCGGAAGGGATCAGGCCTGCATAAACCCCTGTTCTGAAAAACGGCCGTCAAATCCGAATACGGTTTCAATATCATAACTTCGCATAATGACGAAGCTGACACAATCCACCAGGCTCAGCTTTCTTCTTCCCAGGCCGAGCCACAGTTCGTATGCCGTCTGATGAACGGCACGGTCGACCCACAGAATGTCCACTATGCCCAGCACGTTTTGGTACCACAGGTTGGCGGCCTCGAAGCCCAGCCGGTTCTGGAGCAGGGCCGCTGTTTCCACAACGACATAGTTTGATGTGTGAAGCGAATTTTCATGCTCGACCAGATTAAGCCAGATGCGACCAGCCTGGTCGTGGTGCCCGTCCGAACGGTCCATGATCGCGTAGAAGGCTGACGTATCGATATAGACGGTATCGATCATGTCTCGTCACCCGAATAGGCCTGGGCCAAATATTCGTCATGCCGGGAGGCAACGTCGGATTGTCCCGATGAAAACCGCCCCACGGCAGTAATGGCCTTTTCCTTCCTGTCAATGGGGAGACGACTCTCCTGGGCACGGTACAGATCAACGCTTTTGCGAATCAGATGAGATACGGACACCCCCGTGTCCCTGGCTTTGTTTTTCAACCACCTGCTTTGATCTTCGTTGATTTGGACCTGTGTACGAATCATAAATACCTCCATAATGTAATACCAATACCTAAATGACGTCATAAAATCATATTGGCAGGCGTTCATCCCCCTATGAAGACTTTTTGGGGACAAAGTACGCAAAAAAATCCTCAGCTCCGGATAGAGAAATAAAATGTCCCAGGTTTGCTCTCGGCAAACCTGGGACATTTTATGGTCCTGGTGTTATGCCTCTTGCCCGCATTTCCAGGGCATAGG
>CAZLUR010000137.1:0-6219 GCA_964562725.1 uncultured Desulfohalobiaceae bacterium
CATGACCGGCTGGCGCCTGGGCTATTTGATTTGCCCTAAACCTTTTGTGCGAGAGATCCAGAAAATGGCCCAGAATCTGTATATCTGCGCTGGATCCATAGCACAATGGGCAGGCATTACAGCCTTGGAAAAGGCTGGGCCTGATGTGCAGAAGATGAAGGAAATTTTTAATCAACGCAGGCTTTTTCTCCTGCAGCGTTTAGATGAGCTGGGATTTAAGACAGCAGTAGAACCCACAGGCGCATTTTACGTCCTGGCCAATGCTAAGCTTTTCAGCCATGATTCTTATGCATTGGCGTTTGATATCCTGGAAAAAGCAGGTGTGGGAGTCACTCCAGGGGTTGATTTTGGCCCCAATGCCGAGGGTTTCCTGCGTTTTTCCTATGCCAATTCCCTGCAGAACATAGATTTGGGCCTGCAGCGCCTGGAAGAATACTTGCGGCGAACTTACTGATGCAAAAAAAGAGCATGAATCTTTACTCTGAGAGCCTGCTGGTACATTTTCGCAGGGTGGAAGAACTCAAGCAGGAAGCAGTGGGTTTAAAGTCCCTGAATCTTAATGAGCGCCAGCTTTGCGATTTGGAATTGCTTTGCAACCGGGCCTTTTATCCTTTGCAGGGTTTCATGGGCAGTGCAGACTACCAGTCAGTGCTGGAAAAAGGCAGACTCAGTCAGGGAGCGGTTTGGCCCATGCCGGTTTGCCTGGATCTGGATCAACAGACCGCGCAAGGGCTGCAGCCGGGGCAGAGCCTAGCCATTTGTGATCAGGAAGGATTTTTACTGGCCATAATGCACGTCCGGGAGATCTGGGAGCCGGACAAGAAAAAAGAGGCTTGGTATATTTACAAGACTGATCAGGCTCGGGAACACCCAGGAGTGCATGCCCTTTACCACAATGTGGGACAATATTATGTGGGCGGAGAGATCGAAGGCCTGCATTTGCCTTTGCACTTTGATTTTACAGAATTGCGCCTGCCCCCTTCAGAGACGCATCGACTGTTTAGCCAAAGGGGCTGGCGCCACGTGATTGGTTTTCATACAGAAAAGCCTTTGCATTGTGCCCATAAGGAAATGATTCTGCAGGCAGCCCGTCAGGTGGGGGCTAGCATTTTTTTGCAGCCTGTGGCAGGGATACCCGCTCCAGGGGATCTGGAGCACTTTACCATGATTCGCTGCTATCAAGCCTTTGTGGACAGATTCCCTAAGAATATGATTATGTTGGGCCTGTTGCCCTTTGCCTCACGCAAGGCCGGACCCAAAGAAGCCCTGCTGCAGGCCATTGTGCGCAAGAATTATGGCTGCACGCATTTCATGGTGGCCCCGGATCAAGCAGACCCCTTTATGCATGACAGCAACGGCAACCTGTTCTATCCCTTGCACCAGGCCCAGGAGATTGTGCAAGCCCATGAACAAGAGTTGGGCATCAATATGGTCCCGCTTACGCCCATGGTCTACGTACAGGAGCAG
This sequence comes from uncultured Desulfohalobiaceae bacterium, assembly GCA_964562725.1. Classification (GTDB taxonomy): domain Bacteria; phylum Desulfobacterota; class Desulfovibrionia; order Desulfovibrionales; family Desulfothermaceae; genus CAZBUB01. The sequence goes on from CAZLUR010000137.1 coordinate 1,468, forward strand.
GCTCAATACCTGCCGCTGAGCCAGGTAGAGGACTCCATGCAGGTCAAGAAGATTTCATCCTCTGAGCTCAGGCGGCGCTTGGAGTTTGATTTAGAAATACCAGAATGGTTTTCTTTCCCGGAAGTGGTCCAAGAGTTGAAAAAAACATATCCGCCCAGACACAAACAGGGCTTTACCATCTTTCTGACCGGGCTCTCAGGTGCTGGCAAATCCACATTGGCTCGGGTATTATATGTCAAATTTATGGAAATGCGGGATAGACCTGTGACCTTGCTGGACGGTGATATAGTGCGTAAAAACCTCTCCAGCGAGCTGGACTTCAGCCAGGAACACAGAGAGATCAACGTGCGCAGGATCGGCTTTGTAGCCAGCGAAATTACCAAGAATCGGGGTATTGCAATCTGCGCGCCCATAGCGCCTTATGCAGAGTCTCGGCGTTTTAATCGGGATATGATAAGCCAGTTTGGAGGCTATGTGGAGGTTTTTATGAACACTCCCCTGCAGATATGTGAACAACGGGACCGTAAAGGGATCTACGCCAAGGCCAAGAAAGGGATAATTAAAGGTGTGACTGGCATTGACGATCCCTATATCCCGCCAGATGCCCCGGAATTGGTTATAGACACCAGCAAAGTGACCCCTGCAGAGGCGGCCCAGGAGGTTCTGCTCTACCTGGAGGAGCAGGGTTACATCAAATAGGAGATATGCCAAGGATGGGATAGCTCTACTCCAAGGACAAAGTATGGTTGCTGTTTTGACTGCTTATTGTGCTTTGTCCCCTGCTGCCCCAAACCCAATAAGGCTTTATTGCAGTTTTCATGGCCAGTCTTGAAAAATTAGCAGGATATGGTTAATATACTTAATTAAGCAAGGCAGTGCTATGCGGAGAGGTGGCCGAGTGGCTAAAGGCGGTAGTCTTGAAAACTACTGAGGGTCAACACCCTCCGGGGGTTCGAATCCCTCCCTCTCCGCCATTTTCTTGACTGGGCACTATGTGAAAAACATGCTGAGCCATCTCCTTCTCCAGCAATATCCCAGAGTAAAACAGACCATTAGAGAATAATGCCTCTAACAGCCTTCTCTTGTTAATTTTCTAATTTTTCTTGACAAGAAACAAGTTTCGTGTCTAACTTTCCTAAATTTTTAATCACTGTTGGTCATGCATATCACCTGATTTTAGATTGATTTTTTTATATTGGACTTAAATGTACTTATTTTCACAAGTTTGTATGCCCGGGCCATGGTACAGGCATTCAGTGTATTGAGCAGTATATATCCTGCAAAACGGAACTGCTATGGAGGTAACCGTGTCAAACAAGAAGCTTGGTGGTCCCATACCTTTTCTGCTGGGCTTGGCAGCCGCATTGATCTTGGGCTGGGGTATTTATCCTCATATCATCTATAGCAAGCAGGAACAGCCTATTCAGTTCAGCCACCAGGTGCACATGAATCAGGGCCTGGACTGTGAAAGCTGCCATTCCTACCGCAATGACGGTTCATATGCAGGTGTACCGAGTCTGGAAGATTGCACCATGTGCCATTTTGGGGTCCTGTCCGGACTTCCCCATGAAGAGGAATTTGTGGAAAAATATGTGGAACAGGACCAGGAAGTGCCCTGGAAAGTTTATCAGAAGCAGCCCGACAATGTCTACTTCTCGCACATCGCCCACAAAGATTTTGACTGCCAGGAGTGTCATCTTGACCTGGAGCAGGCAGAGGAATTGCCTGCTCTCTATCAGAACAGACTCACCGGCTACAACTATGAGACCATGAAAATGAAGGAATGTGAGAACTGTCACGCAGAGCACAGGGCTAGCAATGCATGTTACGTATGCCATAAATAAGCAACAGGGAGTGTAACCATGGCAGTGGATCGCAGATCTGTCCTTAAGTTCATAGTCGGCGGCGCAGTGGGTACCCTCTTGACCCCTATCCCGTGGAAATCAGCTGATGATATTGCCATCTGGACCCAGAACTGGCCCTGGATCCCCAGGATTCCTGACGGTAAATTGGACACCCAGCCTTCTCTGGTCAAAATGGGGGGCACAGAATATGGAATTACCGTCCAGAAAGTGGATGGACAACCTATTACCGTAGCCGGCAATCCAGAACACGGATTAAGTATGGGCTCTATGGACCCTCTGGCAGCTGCAGGTGTTCAGATGATGTACAGCCCTTCCAGGATTCCAGGCCCCTTGCAAAGGAAGAATAATGGCTTTGATGCTATTTCCTGGTCCCAGGCCCAGGAAATTTTGTTAAAAAAACTACAAAATGTACAAAATAAAAGGAACAAGCTGGCCTGCATCAGCGGGGAGCGCACCAGCTCCTGCAACGAAATCCTGGCTGCTTTTACCTCCAGAATGGATTCTGAACACTTTTACTTAATGCCAGGAGACGACTGTACTATCCAGCAGGCCTGGCAAAAGCTTTTCCTGGGTGACGGCAGCCTGGGATTTGATCTGGAAAATTCAGATTTCCTGCTCGTCCTGGGCCCTGACCTTTTTGAATCTTGGGGTACCTATGTACGCAATCAAAAGATTCTGGGCCAGAATCAACCCCGCACTGTCTACGCCGGTCCTGTTCAAAACAATACTGCTGCCCTGGCCGGAGAATGGGTTCCGGTTAAAACCGAACAAATGGGTCTTTTGGCCCTGGGTCTGGCATACCATATCCTGGATATGGGCGATCCCAAATTGTGGGGGATGCGGGGCGCAGCAGAGTTCAAGAATTTTATCCGGCAGGAGTATGGACCGCAAAAACTAAGAGACACGCTGGATGTAAGTGAAAACAAACTACGGGCCTTGGCCAAAATGCTGATGCAGGCCAGACGGCCCTTAGTCATTCCTGGGACTGTCAGTGGTCAAGGAGGCTCCTGGTTTGATATTTATGCAGCCCTAACTCTAAACTTGCTTTTGGACCGCATCAACCAGACTGGAGGCTTGAAGTGCCTGCCAGAGGCGCCCAGGGTCATAGAGGATGCACCCGACCGGGACAGCCTTTTGCTTCGGGATCTGGTGGGCACGCTTCAGGCATGGATGGAACAAAAACAAGAGCCTCCAGAACTGCTTTTGATCTATGAGGCTAACCCAGCCTATGCATTGCCCGGGCTTAATATGCAACAAAGCCTGGCCAACATCCCTTTTAAAGTCTGTTTTAATACCTTCATGGATGAGACTGCTGCCCAATGCGATCTAATCCTTCCTAATCCGTATTTCCTGGAACGCCTTGAGGACAGCTATACTCCCTTTGGCTCTGGTCAGGCCAATTATAGTCTGGCAGACAAAGTCCAGGCTCCCTGGAAGGATTGCAAGTCCACGGCTGATCTTATCCTGAATTTGGCAAAGGCCTTAGATTTGGAGCTGGGTTTTGAGACCTATAAAGACCTGTTGCAGGTCAAGGCAGAAGCCCTGGGTGCAGACTGGAGGGGGCTGACCAGGGGCGGATTCTGGACTAAGGACACAGTCAAGCGCCAAACTAATTTAACACTCTGGAACCAACAGATCCAAGAACTGGCAAAGGCCAGGACCAGTTCTGAAAACAACAATTTTCCGCTCAGGCTGGCTGCTACACATAAGTTGAAATCAGGTTCCGACCAAATAGCTATTCCTCCTTTTGGGCTAAAGACAATGCTGGAGAATGAGCTGCAAGGGCAAATGTTTTTTGTACGCATTTGCCGCAAGACTGCTGGTAAGTACAATCTCCAGCAGGGAGACAGGATAAGATTGGAATCACCTGTTGGTCAATGCGTGGCCCGGGTGGACCTAGATGAAGGTATTATGCCCGGTGTTGTGGACGCCCCCTTGGGTTTTGGGCGCAGCAGCTGGGACGAATTCAGCGAAAATAAAGGAGACAATGTGTATAAACTGTTCAATGCGAGCAGGGAGCAGGATAGCACAGGCGCTGCATGGGCTGACACCAGGCTGCAAATAGTCAAACTCTAGAGGGGTTGCTGAGCATGGCTGATACAATCTATATTCATCATGAATTTAATATCAAATGGGGCATGGCTATTGATCTGGACAAATGCACTGGTTGTGGTGCCTGTATGGTAGCCTGCCAAGCAGAAAATAATATCCCTCCCAACACTGAAACCTTTGATAGAAGACGCACTTTGCACTGGATAATTGTCTACAAACTCTCCAATGGTAAAGAGTTTCCAGATCACGAAACAGCTTATCTGCCTAGGCCCTGCATGCAATGCGAACATCCTATCTGCGCTACGGTCTGCCCTGTATTGGCTACTACGAAAGATGAGGAAGGCGCTATTGTTAGCCAGATCTATCCGCGTTGTATTGGCTGTAGATACTGCATGGCAGCCTGTCCTTATCATGCACGGGTCTTCAACTGGTTTGACCCAGTCTGGCCAGAGGGTTTGCAAAAGACTCTGACCCCATTTACCTCCACCAGATGTCGGGGAGTGGTGGAAAAGTGCCATTTCTGTCACCATCGGTTTCAGGCTGCTAAGGAAAAGGCCAGATACGAAGGCCGGGACCCTAATAAACTGGCAGAGGACGAGTATCAACCCGCCTGTGTACTGGCCTGTCCCACAGGGGCCATGGTTTTTGGAGATCTGAATAATCCTGAACACCAGGTCAGCAAACTGGCCCGGAGCGAACACGCCTTCAGACTCCTGGAAAAAATCAGATCCGGTCCCCAACTGTACTACTTGAGCAAAAGGACATGGGTGCGCAGGCAAGGGGACAACTATTTGCAAGAGGAAAAACAAAAGGGGTAAGCAGCCATGATAGATGC
>CAZLUR010000138.1:0-6201 GCA_964562725.1 uncultured Desulfohalobiaceae bacterium
TTTTGAGGATAAATTTAAAAAAATTGTATCTTGCCAGGAACTATTGAGAAGTTACTCAACTTCCAGCCTTGAGAAAAAAAGCCAGAGGTTTTTATGGCTCAACAGCGAGTGCTGATTATTTCAGCAGACGGTTTCGAAGATTTGGAGCTTTTATGTCCTATGTACCGTCTCCTGGAGGCAGGTTATGAGCTGGATATTGCTGCCCTGCAAAAAGGAACCATCACTGGCATAAAAGGCTATACAGTGCAGGCCAGTCTGCAGGTTAAGGATCTATCAAGAGATCCTTCCCAGGCCTATGATCTTCTGCTGCTTCCAGGGGGCAAAGCCCCGGCCAGTCTGAGGCTGAACGAGACTGTCCTGGATATCGCCAGGAATTTTGAGCTGTCTGGAAAACTCATTGCTTCCATCTGTCACGGCCCGCAGATTTTAATTTCAGCCGGCCTGCTCAAGGGCAAAAGGGCCACCAGCTATTCCAGGGTGGCCCAGGAACTGAAAAAAGCCGGAGCAACTTATGAAGACCAGGATGTCGTAGTTGATGGCAACTACATTTTTTCCAGAACACCCAAGGATCTCCCGGCATTTAACAGAGAAATAATGCATCAACTCGGCTCATGTTCTTTATAAATAGAATAAAGAAGCTTTTAGCGATCCAGGTGCAAGCTTTTGGGGAAAACAGGATGGACTAAACAGGAATCAATGCATATGTCGTTATTTTTTAAACTAAAAGCGATTGAACCCAACCGCCGGTTAGTGATCCGGACAGAGATCCTTGAGGAGCTGCAAATAGATATTGCCAGGTCTGGTCAGAATGAACCTATCTTGATTTATCAATATGGTTCAAGTTTTCGGATCATTGACGGTGAAAAGCGTTGGCGAGTGATCAAGATCCTGGGACAAAAGACGATCCTGGCAGAACTGCAAAGCTAAGGATTGCCTTATGCCCATTGTCTGTTGTGTAAAGCAAGTCTTGGACACAAATGAGGCCAAAATAGATCCGAAAACCAACTCCCTAGGCAGTTAGAGAGTTAAATTCAGTTAAATGGAATTTTTTTGCCATGCACAAACGTCTGGATATAGAAACTTTAAAGAAAAGATTTGCAGGCAGGCCACATATTTTGGAAAGGCTGTGCAGTGAGTTTTATAAGCATGTACAAAAAGCCCTTGCCGAGATGCAGGAGGCCTTGGAAGCCAGGGACTTGAAGAGTCTGGAAGACAAGGTGCATACTTTAAAGGGTAATGCTGCTCTAATTGGCGCTATGCGCATCAGCAAGCTGGCCCATGATATTGAACAAGCTTGTGCCATAGGAGATGAGCAGTTTTTGATTTCTTCCCTGCCTGAGCTTGCCCAGGAGGCAGAACTCACCTTGGACGAGCTTCAGAAATTTCATAAGAGTAAAATCCAGGTCTAAGTGCTCTGATTCGGAAGTTCGGTGATGTATTCTCTATCAGTCTTATCGAACCAAGCCATGAGGTTCTAACTATGTTAATCCGAAATCAGAATATCAAATTCGAAAACAAATCCTCTCATTATCAAAATTGACTTTCTCCTGCCCGCCTAATTGTGGCATGCCACATGTAGTGAGACCACAGAGAAGCGTTATGCCACATGTCTGAGTTAATTTCATTATTTTTTTTGAGCCATATCTGGCCAGAGCAGAAATTATAATTTAATCATTTGGCTTTGGCATGCCCCTTGTATGGTAAGAGGTGTTTACCTCCCGGCTTTTTTCTGGGCAGGAAATCCTTTTGCAAGGAGGCGAATATGTACCAAGATATTCAGATTATGAAAAAAAGTGCGGGCCTACAGCAAGTTAGCCAGGAAAATAGTTTCAAGTTGGCCAGGATACTATTGCATAGCATATCCACGCCTATTCTTTTTGTGGATGAGGAGTGCACTATTTTGATGGCCAATTCAAAATTGACTGAGTTCCTGGGTTGGAAACAGTCTGAGCTTGTGCAGAAATCGATCAGCACTTTATTGGCTCAGGATCAAATACATGATTTTCAGAATATTCAACACTTGCTGTGCAGTGACCAGCAATGCTGGCGGGGCGAATTAATTGTCCAGAATTACTACGGATTTTATGCGAAGATGGAGACCACACTGCAAAGAGTGGAGCTTAGGAAGCAGATAATCTATCTGTTGTTTTTAAACAGAACATTGGCAGACGATCAAGGCTGTTCTGGCCGGGAAGAGATAAAGTCTGCAAAGCATTTTGATAAAACTTCGAACAAGGCTTTTCAGGTTTTGCAACAAGAAAATCACCAATACCAAAAAGACTTAGTCCATCACATTGAAGTCAATCTCTTGCCCATTCTGAAGAAGATGTCCAAGGAACCCGAGCTTAAGCTGAGAAATTATTATCAAGAGTTTCTGGCCAGGGAATTAATCTCCTTGACTGATGGCTTTGCCCTGGAGATGGATCAGGATATGCTCAAGTTGACCCCAACCGAGATGGAAGTCTGCAAGTATATTCAATCTGGTTTGAGCAGTAAGGAAATTGCGGGGTTGATGCATTCTGCGTTGGATACGATCCAGACCCATCGCAAAAACATTCGGAACAAGATGGGTCTCAAAGGTCAAAAGACGCCTTTATGTACTTTTTTAAGAGTGAAAAAAAGGCTCTCAGGCAATGCTGCCCAGCTCTAATCTTTTTAAGCAGAGTTTATGCAGCCCAACGTGCAGCCCCAACCCAATCTTGCATGTTCAAGCAATAGAAATCCAAGGTTATTGAGAGGTTGACCTGGGATGTGGAGTCCTGGTCCTCACTCATACCGCCCAGAATAAAGTACATGTGCTGCACTGGGTCCACTGGCAGAAAATTGCATTTTTTGCGCATTACCTTCTCGTATTCGCTGTTTATAAAGGGCAGGGCAGCTGTGAGGATTTCCCCGGTTTCAGATAGTCCCTCGGCATGAATAAAGCCGGCCAGGGATTGAGCGATCTGTACAGCTTCTGCATCCCCTCCTGCCAGTATCATTGTGTATTGTCCCAATTTTATCAGGGGATTGACTGTGACTTCCTGCATATCGCCTTGAAGATCAAAATCATAAGCCTTGCTGTCTGCAGCCATGATAATGCCTTGGTTGTTTTTGGCCACAATAAGTTGGGTCATGCCTTCCTCCTGTTTTGATAATATTTTAGTTGATCCTGTGTCCTGAATGTCTCAACCAGGTCCTTATTCCTGAGCCAGGTTCAATTCAAAGTCTACCATCTCCTGGGCATTGGCCAGAGCTCTGTCCTGGGTATCTCCGCCTTTAGTAACATGCTTGATTTCATTGCCTTCTGGATCAACAATGACATAGGCATATTCAGAGCATTGATCTTGAAGGGCTTGAATACGGATGGTGTGATTTTTGTATGAAAAGTCCTTGTGCATAACTTTCTCCTTGAGGTTAGCTTGTTATCATTTATTTAGCTATCCATTTTGCGAACAAGGACGGAGAATATTCCGTCCCAAAAAACAGCTTTAATGTCCAGCCAGGAGTCATCAAACTCCATATTCAAATCTCTAGCTGTCTACGTTTGTATTTGACTTATTAGCCTGAATTTACAGCCTCAACGTTGAACGTTGAATGTTGAACTCTCAAGTCTCCAGGTGTTAGTGAAATTTTAAAAATAGCCTCTTATTTCTGATTTTTTGCTGCCTTGAAAGACAGCTGGACTTGTTGGAAAACTGACAAACCTTTTCAGTCGGAGCTTATTTTTATTTACTTGCATTGAGGTTTCCAGGAAACTGTTCAACCACCAATAAATGTCCTGGAGTTTGATCTTATTTCTGGCTGCAAGCATTCTGCGCCGGCGTTCCTGCTGTGGCATTGTACAGGCCTGGAAAATAGTTTGGGCCACATTGTCAGTGTCCCAGGGGTTTACCAGCAGTGCTTCCGGGCTGAGCTGAGTGGCCGCTCCAGTGAACTCACTCAGGATAAGTATTCCGGACAAAGAATTTTTACAGGCACAATATTCCTTGGCCACAAGATTCATTCCATCCCGAAGCGGGGTAATCAGGGCAATATCTGCCTGCTGGTATTTGGCCACAAGCTGTTCTCGGGCCAAGTTGCGATAGATATACTGGATCGGGGTCCAGCCCAGGCTGGAGTATTGACCATTAATCTGACCCACAAGACCCTCAATCTCCTCCTTGAGTCGTTTATACTCAGCAACATTTTCTCGACTGGGTACTACCACTTGCTCCAGAGAAACCCTTTCCCTGAATTCTGGATAATTTTTTAAAAACTGGCCAAATGCCTTGATGCGCTCTGGAATGCCTTTACTATAATCCAGGCGGTCCACTCCAAGGATTGTCTGCTGGTTTTTTACTGTTTGCAGGCTTGCTGAAGATTCTTGTTCAGCTGCCTGTGCAGAGAACTCCTCGAAGTCTATGCTGATTGGGAAAAAACAGACTTGTGTTGTTTTGCTTTTGTTTTGGAGCTGGAAGCAAGCATTATGTGATGAAGATATTTTGACAGCAGGGAGCATGATCTGCACTGTGTGCAGAAAGTTGTCCCGATCTTTTTTGGTCTGGAACCCCAGGAGATCATATTCCAGGAAACTGTTTATGATTTGTTTGCGCCAAGGCAAATTGAGAAAAGTATCAGGTGAAGGAAACGGGATGTGCAGATAAAATCCACAGTTCCGGGACACCTGGATCTGTTTGAGCTTCTGGGCTACATTGATCAGATGGTAGTCATGGATCCAGATGTAATCTGACTTTATGGTATTTTCGGCCACTGTCCGGGCAAAATTTTGATTGACCCTGTCATAACACTCCCAAAACCAGGAATCGTAAACGCATTTTGTGGGAAACCCATGAAACAGGGGCCATAGAACCTGATTGGCAAAACCGTTATAAAAGCCAGTCATGTCCTCTTGGCTGAGAGATACTGGACAGAGGTTATAAGCTTGATTTTCAGCGAAAATATCCAACTCTTGCTTCATATCCCCGGAAGTTCCTGGCCAACCAATCCAGAGACCGCCCCATTTGTTGAGCACAGGGACCATAGCTGTAACCAGACCTCCGGAGCTGAGCCGAGCTTGGCTGTCTTTTTTGAAACTGACCGGGAGGCGATTGGAAACTACGACCAGGCGGCGCTTGTCGAGGCTTAAATTATAACAAGGCATATTTTCAGAAGTCCTGGAAAAAAAAGCCTGCTGGTTATAAGCTGCAGTGGGCATGGCATGCTCCTTAAGCTTTTAAGTAAGATGTTGAATACTCTCATCCTTCATTATTAGCAAAGACTATGCCCATATTGGCATAATCTCCAATCCCTCTTGTCAAAAGGCAGAGCGTTTTGGTCTGGGACTATTAAGCCTCATTTTTGTGGCATGTCTCAGATTCCTGTCACAATAAGCAACTTATCAGAATTTATCCTAGTTATTACAGCTCTGTAATGCATAATCCAGCCAAGCAGTCAGAGAAAGTGGCGCAGAGAACCTTAAGAAGTGAACAACAGCTGGAACAGTTTTGTTTTTCATGGTTATAACTAAAATCTCACCATTGACCTCCAGCCTGAATAGGCTACATTAAGAATTGGATTTTTTTGAAAAACCTGTAACAAGGCTGCAATGATGGAATAAACTTTATTTTACATATAGCATAAAGAAGGTGAATATGGACCAGGAAGTTGTACTTATAGATGTTTCCAATCTGGAGGATTGCCGGGACAAAAAAAATTATGAAGCCCTGAAGGAAATCTTTGCAGATGCCCGGCAACAAATAGATCAGGGCCGGGAAATTGTGCTCCAGATGACCTTTATAGACTCGCCCCCGGAATTGATGGAACGTATACAAAGCCGTGAGAGGCTTGAGGAAATTTTTAAATATTACCTACCGGAAAGTGCAATCTGATGAAATATTATGACTGCATTGCTATCGGGACCGGATCAGCTATGGCCGTGGTCCAAGGCCTTTTGAAGTGAAGTGGTCAAGCAGGCCTTTTTCAATCTCATGTTGCACAGAGATTACCAGCATCTCTTGCGCCACATGGCCCCGGAGCTTCTTAAATAAACTGTTCATCAGTTTTCCCTTCTGGCCAGGTCCGTCAGTTTGAGGATAAGACCTAGAGGCAGCCCAGGGCATGTTGGGATAAATGCCTGGGCCGTGGCTCGTGCTTATAGCATGCGGGTATTGTTTTTCCATTGCTAATAAAGGGTGTTGAAAAGTAAGTTTTGAATATGAAGAATAAGCTTTTCTGATATCG
>CAZLUR010000139.1:0-6100 GCA_964562725.1 uncultured Desulfohalobiaceae bacterium
AACTGTCTGAGTTCGAATTTCTCTTATCAGCCTGAATTTATTGCCTTAACTTTGAACGTTGAACCTTGAACGTTGAACTCTCAAGTTAAGTACTTTGAACTCTTAACAGACTATTAAAGATCTGCAAAAGGGCATCAGTATGTTTTTGCATATCGCAATTTTCAGCCACAAAAGCAGCTCCTCTGGCCCCCATTTGCAGCAGACGCTCACGATCCTCCAGCATCCATTGCATGGCTTCGGCTAGTTCAGGCACACTGTCAGACCTGAATAACCTGCCGGTTTCCCGGTCCTGGATCTGTTCCGGGATGCCCCCGATGTCAGCACCTACCACAGGCGTATGGCGCTGGAAACTCTCATAAATACTCAAAGGCGCATTATCATACCACCTGCTGGGCACCAAAGTGAATAAGGCCTGGGATATCCATTTGTTTAACTCTTTTTTTTGCAAAAAATCCAAAAAATGAATCCTGTGCTTAAACTCAGGGCTGATCAGATCCTGCAGCCTTTCCTTTTCACCATCATAGCTCCTGCCGACAATATAAAGCTCTTCTTTAGGGGCAAGGTCTTGAAAAGCCGCAATCAATGTGTCCAGGCCCTTTTCATAAGAAATTCTGCCGAAATACAGAATATAATCCTTTTTGAGGCTGGGTCCTTGATTCTCCAGCCTGGGCATGGGATAACGCAACAAGTGAATACGCTCTGCACTGAATCCGCCTTGCGCCATTTTATCCTGCATAAACCGGCAGGGTACAATAAAGGCGTCAACTTGCTGGTAAACCCGGAGCCACTTTTGGATATACATGGCCAGCACCCTGACCATGGAGGCAGGATAACTGTTTTTCACGCATTTATGCCACAGTCCATGCCAATATCTGCCTGGGAGACATAAAGTGCAGGGCGCGCCCTGGCGCAAAAAAGTATAAGAGGGACAAAGCAGGTTGTAGTCTCCCAACTGCATGACCACTGGTATATCCTGTTTTTTCAGGGTATGAACAATGCTGGGCGACATGTAATTATAGATATTGAACAGATAAGCTACGTCCAGTTGACCCACAGCCTGCATCAGTCTGTTCAGATACTTTTTGGCTTCCAATGAATAGATGCTTCTGTCCAGATAGCGCAATATATTGCCGGGCCTGAACTGAATATCCCTGAAATGAGCCTTGCCGCCTTTGTCAGGAGCAGGCAAAAAATAATCGGAATAAGAAGACTCCCAGCTATCAGCGTAACTAACACTGAACGGGATGGGCTCATGGCCCATGGAATAAAGCTGATTAAGAAGGTCTCTTAAATACTTCTCCACCCCACCGTTTAAGAAAAAAAACTTATTGGCCAGAAGGATCTTCATTTAGCTCTCTGGACTTAAAATTATTACACCTTGCAATCAAAATGATCCTTATACTTACATCAGTTGCTTATCAGACGCATGAGGTTGTTTCCTGGATTCCCGCCTGCGCGGGAATGACTTGAACGAGTCTTCGAGCGGGCGGTTCAATCATCTATTGCTTGGGTTGCGGGCATTGCCTGCGTTAGATTATAAGACCAAGCTTTATTAACGGAATCAGTCTTCAATCCTCTCCAGAATGTGCATGGGATGCGGCTCTTCTACTGCATAACGCTTGGTCTCCAGATCATAGACAGTCCTGCCTCTGAACTGAGCTGCATATTGTACATAGGAATTTTCTACAGAGTCATAACCTTTGATCCAGACCCTGCCAGATACCCGGTTGCCATGGATATAAACATCCAGCTTGCCGTCCTGGGCAGTGACCTTGGTAGGTAAAAGGACTTTTTCCGCCAGCTCGGCTGTCTCTTCTTCATCAATCGAACTAATAAATACCCCAGGAACAGACTCGTATAATACAGGACTGGGATAGAAAAAATAAATATCTCCAGGCTGCCTGAGGTATGAATACTTGACCCTGCAGGTAATACTGCCGGACAAATAGGTCATATAGCTGTCTTGGGAATACCAAACAAATGAATTTCTCTCATTAATTTGAGGATACCCGAAAATGTTCAGCACGTATGGATTGGGATTGCCGGCAGGGGCCACTGAAATAGTCATAATGGCCTGGACATTATCAAACGATTTGTCCAAGACAGTGCCGGAAAAATCCAGCATATACACCAGGACCTCATCTTGCATCATTTCAGCAAGGCGTTCGAGCTGCTGGGCATGTACTGCTGGTGCGCTCAACAATAAAATAAGCTTCAAGAATAAAATACAAGTTAAATTTTTTAACAATTTCATAGCCAACCCCTTAATGCGCTTTTTTATCTTTATTTATACATATCTGGTCAATCAAAAGCCTAGATACATTATGCAATACTACCACCTTTGTTCTGTTCAGTTTAAGCCCACAGAGGCTGCAACTCCTTGATGGTTAGAGAAATATCATGCTTTTCCCTGGCAGCCTGCAAGGCCTTGCTGCCCAGCTTCCCTGCCAGGACAGAATCATCTAAAAGCGATTTAATAGCCTCAGCCAGGGCCTGGGGGTCCTGCTTGGGCACCAGCAGTCCGTTTTGCATGTGAGTTAAAAGTTCCTGGTTGGCAGGAATGTCTGTGGCTACAATAGGCTTGCCTGCAGCCATGGCCTCAATCAGGGCCAAGGAGATGCCTTCCCACAGAGAGGACAAAACAAATATCTCAGTGATGCTCAGTATATCAGCTATATCCGCCCTACTGCCCAAAAAAAGCACATTATCCTGGATACCCAATTCAAGGCACAGGTCTTCAAGCTGTCTGCGTAATTCACCATCGCCCACCAGCAAAAGCCTGAGTTCTGGATATTCAGTGCAGAGGATTTTTACCGCCTGCAGCAAATAGGTATGTCCTTTAGGCGGCATGAGACGACCCACCAAACACAGTATTCTGTGCTCGGCACTCAGTGCCGGGGAAATCTTGTCCAGGGGGAAGTTCTTTTGTCTTTGGTAAGCATTTACATCAATCCGGTTGGGAATAATATATATTTTTTCAGGAGGCACCTTAAATACCTTTTGGACATTACTGGCAGTTTCATTGGATACAGCAATAATTGCCCGGGTCCAGCGGTACAAAACCCTGGTGGCGATAATTCTTATCCAGTTGCGGGGAGAAAAGCTGTTGCGCTGGGGAAGAAGCTCTGAAGAGTGCACTGTAGTAATGATCCGGTCAACTTTATAAAGTCTGCCGGCCAAAATTCCTAAAAACTCGGCATCGGATAAATGACATTGAATGACATGGACATCCTCTTGCCTGCAAATATGTCCAAGTCTTTTCAATACAGAGCTGACGTATCTCAAAAAATAAAAAAAATTAATAATGCTGTAGCGTTTTTTTTTAAGACTTATTACTTTGACATTTTCCTGCTCAAACAGATCTTTTATTTGCTCATCATCCTGCAAAACGCAGATTATTACATTATAATTACTTTTTGGTGTATATTTAGCTAAAAAAAAAAGCAGCTGCTGTGCTCCGCCATAATTAAGTGCGTCAATTATATGTAAAATATTAGTTTTTCCTGGCATTGCATAATCCCTGCCTAAAGCAGACAGACTAAAGCTACAAAAGACCCAAAACATAAAGCTCTGTATATGGTCAGTCAAAAGCTCTTCGGTAATATACTGCTTCTATTGACTATATTCAAGCTTTTGTCTAACTGAGTTCGTATTTGTCTTATCAGCCTGAATTTATCGTCTTAACCTTGAACATTGAACCCTGAACGTTGAACCCTCAAGACTATATCTGGTCAGCGCTGTCTCTGGTTCCGCTGACACGTTAATTTACTTTAAAAAGCTATAAACCACTGCAGGAATTGGATACTCCCTAAAATTTAGAATCATACCTACAAGGTTAATATTATGTTTATTCATTTTTTCAAGAACAAAATTTGTTACTTCCCGTCTTGTATTTGCATAGCGGCATACCAACACACACTGATCCAGCAGTTTGGCAAAAGAGATTGTCTCAGGAGCGCTGACAATTGCCTGGCCATCGTAGACTACAACATCATAATTCTTGGCACAATAGTCCACAAAACTCTCTAAGCTTTGATCCGGATAAAGAGCAGCTGTGAGATCTGCCTGCTGTGCTGGATATCCTGAAGGAACAATAGATAAATTTTGATAATTGGTTTGATAAATAATAGACTGAATATCTGCATAACCTGACAAGTAATGCAGCAGGCCATTAACATTTGATAATTTAAAAAACTGCTTGTGTTTTTTATTGATATTTGTATCCACATACAAGACTTTGCGATTGTATTCCAGGGCCAAAAACAGTGCCAGATGAAAAGATACAAAGGTTACGCCTTCACCTGTGTTGGCACTGCTGAGCAGAATGGACTTGGGCACTTCCTTGCTGTTCAACTGGATGTTGATCCAGATCTCATTTAAAAAATGTCGTATTTTTTTCAAGAGACGAGGCAGTTTTACCGGGGGAGCAGGTTGCTGTGCAAGGCCTGGGCTGGGTTGAGGCTGCTCATTGAACTGAGGCTGCTGATATTGATCTGCTCTATCTGGTCTGGAATGCCCGGAAAGATCGAACTGATTAAAAAACTTGTTATTGCCGTTCACTTCAGGGCTAAAGGCATTACCTGGCCACTGCTTCTGCTCAGCTGTCCCGTTCCAGGAATTATCACCATTGCTCCACAGTTGATGCGGATGAACTGCCCCTGTATAAGCTGTCTCCCAAAAACCGTCTTTCATATGCTTGTTCCCCTCAGACTGTTAAAAGTCTTTTATAATTCCGCCAAGATCAAGCACTATGGCCAGAATAAAACCGATGATAAAGATAAGCAGGTATATGCCCAATGATTTCATCGAAATTTGCCTTTTCAAATTTATGCTTTGGGGTGCTGCCTCTTTGTCCTGCTGAATATCCGGTTCCAGACTGATCTGCTGCGGGCCTTTTTGCTGCACAGGGCTGCTTTGGGGAGCCTGGACTTTGGCAGTAGATCTTTTCTCTGGCCCGGGTTGATCTGCATATACCTGTTGCTCCTTTTCCTGATTGGCTTGGTCTTGATCATGATTCTGCTTGCGCATCATGCCCTGACACCTTTTAAAGGCCTCATCAACTATGGCCCTGTCGATCTGGACTGCCCTATTGGCTGCGCCAAGCATCAGGCTCACATCGCAGATTACATTGATCAGGCGCGGGATGCCCCTGGTATAATTAAAAACTGCCAAGACTGCATCATCTGTAAATATCTTTCTGTTTGGCGCACCTGCTTTATTTAGCCTAAAATATATATAATCCCGGGTATCATGAGCATCAAAAGGCTCCAGATGAAACCTTCTGCGTATCCTCTGGTGCAAGGCCAGCAGTTGAGAGTTTTTTAAGGTGTTCACAAAAGAGGTATGGGCAAAAAAGATAAATCTAAAGGGAAATACACCATCCACATAGAAATTGGCCAGCATGCGCAGTTTGCGCAATGTATCCAGCTGCATGTCATGTACATCATCAATAATAATATTAATAATCTTATCCGGAGCCACAGGCTTGCTCAAATTCTCGGCATAATTGTAAATTATATCCTGCATGCTTTGTTCGTCCCTTTCATCCTGGACCTCTATGGCCAGTAGCTGGGTGATTTTTTTCAGTATATGCGCATAGCTATAATTTGGGGATTGTATATAAACATAAGAGACATTGTCCTTCTTTTTTAACGCATCAACCAGTTTCAGGCATAATGTTGTTTTTCCTGTGCCATGGTTGCCGAACAACAAAATGAAGGGTTCACGCATCTTGAAATTATAGGCCAGAAAATACCAGGCTTCTTTGTGCTGGCGTGAATGGTAGAAAAGCTCCGGATCCAGCTGAAAGGCAAAGGCCTCTTTCTTTATGGAATAAAAAGCATTATACATACCTATCCCTCACTTCTAAATCGCAGTTCAATGGATACAGGTAGGAATATTTGCACAATTGAGGCCTTAAGCTCTCACTTGGCAGGAAAGACGTCTTCAAATGAATATTTTTCAGGACGATTGGCCAGCTTGTTCAGTCCGTTCAGGATCTTGCTTTTAGTGACCTGCTTTGGCTCCCTTAGAAGCCTTTCAGTTTCGCTGATCACCTTGGCACTGACATTAGAGACCCGGGACAGGCTGCTGATGGTTA
>CAZLUR010000140.1:0-6032 GCA_964562725.1 uncultured Desulfohalobiaceae bacterium
ACCCAGCATACCCCGCCCTTGAAGCAGGTCACAGGAGTCAGTGGTCAGGAGTCAGCCTCCGAGCTCTCTGAACTGTAGACTCTCCGAGCCGGAAGCTGGCCTGTATGCCCTACGGGCAGGAAGGCCCCGGAGGGGTGACAGGTATCAGAGGGCAGAAGGCAGGCTCCAATCCTGAGCACTAAACCCGGCTTTTTTCTTTATCCTGCCTGAATTCTTTCTATTCATTTTTCTCCATCCCAAACATATAACCTCTTCAAGTAACTGCTCATGGAGCCTGAGCAGCTTCCTGGGCAAGATGCTGTTGCCCAGAGGGGACGGCATTGCCCTGATTTTCGGGTCGGTAATGCACAACTTGTCCATTGCCTATATAATGCAGGTCCAGGCAGGCCAAATGAAAGAGTAGCCCTGAACTGTCTTAGTGTTCAAAAAAATCATTTATATTACAGAATGTCCTTGTCTAGCTGAGAGATATCTTTCAAAATAAGCTCATAAAGGAGTCAGAGAGGCTCAATGGAAGTGACTGATCCAACCTGGAAGAATCCTGAAGTCTTCAGGCAGGTCCAGCAGGGCCTGGATTTGGTGCTCAGCAGGAGAAAAGGGCAGCTGCAGGCCTTATTTTCTTTGACCTTTGCTATCCAGGGTTTGATTCTGGATCTGGATAAGGACCTGGAAGGGGTTTGCTCTAAAACCTGCCCCTGGTGTCCTGAACCCTGCTGCCTGTTGGCAGAGGTCTGCTACGACTTCCGGGATCTGTTGTTTTTACATTGTCAGCAGCAGGCCCTGCCCCTGGCCCAGCCCGGAGCCTGGCAGAATCAGGCCTGCAGCCTGCTGGGCAGTCAGGGCTGCAGGCTGCCGCGCACTTTGCGGCCCTTTTTGTGCACCTGGTATATTTGTCCCTGGCAGATGAAGATTTTGCGCAGCTGCGGCAGCAGTCGGCTGCAGGAGCTGCCAGCAAGGCTGCAATTGCTCCAGGAGAAGCGCAAGAAGCTGGAGGCAGAGTTCCTGCGGCTGGTTCAGGCTTGAGCTGTGCAATTTATGCTGTAATTGCAAGTAGCCTTTAAAAGAACTCAATGCGTCCAGCAGGGATCAGGATAATGAAACTTTGTATGTTCTCAATGTGCCTCTAGCAAAGGCAGAACTTTTGGGCCAGAGTGCTAAAGGATGTTTCTGGTGCCTGCGAGGCTGGCAATATATCTGCCTCGGTTGTACCTTTTGTTGTATCTGAAAATGGTATCCACCAAGCCCATGTGCAGCCTGCCGAATTTCTGGGCATAAAATTTGCTCAGCCATCGAAAGTATTTTTCCATACTTTTCATGCATTGGGGAAAACATATTCTGCACAGCTCATCTATGTACTCGTCTGCTGGCCCGTCAAAGAAGTTATCAAGCTGCGGGTCAGGCCCCCCAGATATTGGCTGGTATTTCTGCGCAAACACATAAGCCCCGGGCAAGGATCGCAAAAATTTGAAACGCTCCAGATCCTGGGCCAGGGTGGTATTGTAGCCATACATGCAGATAAATTCCACATTATCCCGGGTCGTAAAATTGAGCAGCTGGTATTTTTCCCGCAGCGTATCCAGGTTAGAGTTGTCATTTAAGCTGAAATGATACACGCTCCTGGTGAATTTGAGATTGCAGCTCTGGATGGATTTGAGCAGACAGGCCTTTTCAGCATCCATCAGGCTCAGATCCAGGGTCTGGTTGAAGTTGACCTGCATTCTCCTGCGCACCATTTCCTGCAGCAGCTCTTCGCAGTCTGGACAGGCCAGGATGTTGTCGTCCAACAGGATCAATTTGTCCCGTCCCCGGGCCAAGGCCTGCACATCCAGCACTCGCCGAGGCATGCCCTCTTTGACAGGCACTATGCAGAAACTGCACTTAAACGGACAGCCCCGGGTCAGGAAACCAATGCTCCTGTCCTGCAGTTCAGGGTATAGATCATAATCAGGTTCAGCCTGTTGTATTCCTTCTGGCAGACGTTTGTACAGATCAACACCCGAGCCCCCGCACTCTATATGACTGCCATAATAGGCCTGCAGCTTTTTTATGCGCTGCAATGAGCTTGGCTGGTTGAAAACGCAGCTGGCATAGACCATTTCTGGCCTTTGATAGAAACCCTGTTTTCTGGCCAGCTTTATGCGGTATCCTTGTTTGCGATAGTAGCCCGCAATTTTCATCAAGGCCAGATTGGGCAATCTGCTGTCAATGTCCACCAGGAGGATCGTCTTTGCAGACACTGCCTGAATGGAATTTCGACTTTTGACTCGATTCTGGGCCTTTTTCTGATACTGTTGAAATTTGGGCAAAGTTTTGGATAACAAGTTAGACTCCAGGCTGTATTCATTCCCGGGAGGCAGGCTAATAACAAACTGCGTAGCAGGAAAAACCTGGTCCAGCAGCATTGTCCACTGCTGGAAATAATTTTGCGGACAATACAGGTCTGGCCGGTCCAGAAGTATTATCCCAGGAAAATGCAACGGGTTGGCGTAGCCGGGCAGGGCGTCATGCAGATGTCTGGCAGCGTCAACCACCGGCAGGAGCAATGTCTTCAATTCCGGGCACAAATTGTTCCAGCAGGATTTGTAGTCTGCGGCCTTTTCCATCCATCTGGAGGTATCCAGCCCCAGATTTGAAGCAAATTTTTCTAGCAGATCTTTGAGTACCTGGGCCGGCATATAGCGGCGATGTCTGATGCCGCGATAGTTAAGGTTGGCCAGGAAAGCCACAGGATCGGTAAGCCTGGCCTGTGCATTGAACAGGGGCCTGATGCGTTTGAGCTGGTAAAAGGCATCTGAAAAATCCAGGTCGTCGTTCACCTGGTAAGCCTTGAAGCCGGCGCCATAAGCAAGCAACGGATGTCTGGCAGGTGGACTCCAGGTACTCAAAGGCTGCCAGGAGTAGGGCTGCGGACCTTGAATATGTTTTTTGGTAAGCCGTTTGCCTTTACCCTCTGGAGTTATCTGCAGAGCGCTGATGCCAAGAGGCTTTTCGAAAACTTTCCTGCTGCGGGCGATGTGCTCCTGCCAGAGCATTTCCATCTGCAGGCCGGTGTTTTTTTGCAGCAGCAAACTCTGAAGGTCAAAATCCAAATGGTGCAGATAATCAGTACAACCGCTGCCCGAAAGGGCCAGGAGTCTGAGAAGCTCCAGGCCGCCTGCAGAGCCTTGGGCAGTTATAACTGTCCATTTGTTCAACTGGCCCTGGGTTATAGAAGGTTTGAAACTACCCTGACTATTGAGACAAGCATTTTCAAAGCGCAGTTCAAATAAATACATATTGCCCGCAATATACGCGGTTAGCTAGGAGCTGACAAGCTAGAGAAGACCTTCATTACTATGCATTTGCAGAGACTTGATTACTTCATCAGTGCTAAACATTGGCTGGTTCATTTCCAATGGCAATAAAACTCAGGAAGGTTATAGTGTGAGATTAACCGGACAGTAAAGAATTAAGGGGTATTATGTTGCCAGTTTACCCGGTTGAAGGAGGGAACGATAGGCAGCGAAAAATGGGACATTATGTTGCGAGAAAGAAGGATAGGGGTTGGCCCCCAAAGCATACCCCGCCCGGTTGAACATTCAAAGGGTGCCCGGATCCACCGGGTAAATTATCCCACCTTATTTTTAACTAGTAACCCCGATTGCCCCATCCCAGTTGAATGCACTGCGTGCTCGCCCTTGCAGGGCAATTCAACGGGATATTTGTGCGTAGTGATCAGCCTGCTGTCTACCATGTCATATCCAGGACTGCCAGGGCTGTCTATTCAGGCCTGCTATGAAGATTATTGTGAGACTACCGGGGCTCTAAGAATGCTCTGGCAAGACACCGTGCACTGATTTTGATTATGGTCGCGCCAACAGGCTACCCGAATCTACCTGATTTCACCATTGAGAAGCTATTTCCATGCTTGCCGGTTCATACAAAATGTTGTATATATGATTTATGTCGGCAGTTAAACCGGTTGTTTTTATTGGCAGCAGCCTTGAAGAATTGCGTGCCTTCCCAGTTGATGCCCGGCGTGAAGCCGGTTATCAGATAGACAGGGTGCAGCGAGGCGCTCATCCAGAAAGCTGGAAGCCGGTCCCGACAATCGGAACCGGGGTTAAAGAGATCCGGATACGTGATGTATCGGGTCAGTTCAGGGTGTTTTACGTAGCCAAATTTGCGGAAGCGATCTATGTTCTTCACTGTTTTCACAAGAAGGCTCAGAAAATACCCAGGAAAGATCTTGATTTGGCAAAAGACCGCTACCATGAATTGTTGAAGGAGAAGAAAAAATGAGCGATAAGCATTTTGAAAGCGTTTGGGATGCCATTGAAGATACACCTGAACAAGCTGAAAATATGAAGCTTCGCTCTGTTCTGATGATGGCTCTTAGTGAACATATTCAGCGCAACGAAATTAGCCAGTCCCAGGCAGCAAGTTTGTTTGGAGTGACCCAGCCACGCATATCCGATCTGAAGCGGGGGAAAATAAACCTTTTCAGCCTCGACTCCCTTGTGAATATGGCCGTAACTGCAGGACTACGTGTAGAACTGAAAGTTCACGATCTGGAAGCCGTATAAGATACAAAATATCAACCCGAATTTACGGCTGTAGTGAACCAAACATTGATTTTATTAGTGATAAACAGCAATTTCAACTAGTTGCATATGAGAAACGACAAAACATTGTAGTGACCATATATCAACTTCAGCAGCAATTAACTTACTGGTATTACTGAACATCAGCAAAGATAAAAGTAAACCCGGGTCAACCTTGCTTACCAAAAATAAATAAAAAATGGTAGGTTATGGGGAACGATCACATGGGAACATTATGTTACGAGAAAGAAGGATAGAGAAGCATGGGGACAAAGTGTACAGTGGTGAAAATCCCGGGACAGGCTGTTGTAGGGGGCACGCGCCTTTTATGTGGTGCTTTTTGTATTGATAATTGCAATGCTGGCAGCAGGCACTAATTTTATTAAACAGAGCCCTGGTGTTTGCCCCATGGGCAGGCTGAGACACAGACGCCGCAGACGTAGGGCGGGATGTGCTCTTTTTGCTCATTTCGGCGGAGTTGCTGGACACAGGCCTCCAGATCCACAGCCTCCTGGCGCGTGGCATAGTGCAGATCCGTGGATGCATTCTTGATTGCTCCGGCCGGACAGGCCTCCACACAATGGGTGCACTTGGCGCATCTATTTTTCAGAGGCGCATTCACGGGCAGGGCCTTTCCGCCCCAGGACTGCAGGAGGCCGGAGACCCGGGTCGCGATGTAATCCAGAAGGGCGTTCACGTGATAGCCTGCATATGCAACCTCCAGAATATTCTCTTGATGATTATAACTGGGCATCAAAGGTTCTTTAGTAATAAACTGTTTTTAATGACTATATTCAAGTTTCTAAAGCGAGCTCCGCCCGCAACCCAACTAAGAGAATCTTGAACCGCCCACTTCGCTCAAGGCGCCAAGGTCGCCAAGGAAGAAACGCAAGGGTTGCGGTATTTTTATTTGCCGGGTAACGGCAAATAAAAAGGCGGCTTTGTCCAAAACCGTTACCCGGTTTTGGACAATACCTCTGCTTCGCGTCTTAAACTTCGCGTCCTCCGCGTCTTGGCGGTTCAAACTTTCTTGTTTTATTGACAGAGTTTCAGAGATAACTGTCTGAGTTCGTAATTGCCTTATCAGCTTGAATTTATTGCCTTAACCTTGAACGTTAAACCTTGAACGTTGAACTCTCAAGTTATAGTGGTAGCACTAATTGCATACAGAGGTAATTCAGTCCTGCTCTGCAGATTTATATTCCAGCCCTTGATCCTGAACTTTTTGCAAGAAATCTCTTAATTTCTGCTTGTGGTCTCCAAGGCACAAGATGGGCTCCAGGCTCTGGATATCCAATTCAGGCAGAGGGGCAGAGTCAGATGTCTTTTCGGCCTGCAAGAAATCCTGCAACAGGAAACTGATCATTGATTCCGGGCTGTTCCGGGAGGTAATTTCTTTGATCAAGGGCTTGATGCTGTCCCAGTTCAGGATCAATCGATCATAGGCGC
>CAZLUR010000141.1:0-5958 GCA_964562725.1 uncultured Desulfohalobiaceae bacterium
GCAACACAGAGCAAAATCATCCTGGGTTCCTTCTAATTATATCAGGTGCTGAATTTACTGCAAGTAGGGGCATGCCGTCGGCATGCCCTCTATTGAAGCCGGCATGCCCTCTATTGAAGGCGGCATGCCCTTATTTAAGGGCGACGAGACCGATATTTGGAGCTGTGCATAATAATAAAGAGAGGCCCAGAGTGGATGCGGATGTAATAGTAGTTGGAGCTGGAGCTGCTGGGGCCAGTGCTGCTTATTTTCTGAGGCAACAGGGATTGCGGGTTCTGGTCTTGGAGAAGAAAAAGCTGCCCAGATACAAGACCTGCGCAGGAGGATTGCCAGCCAGGGTCCTTAAGTATTTCCCTTTCTCCCTGGAACAATTGCTGGAACAAGAAGTGCGCAAGGCTACATTTGTCTGGAAGTCCAGGCAGGTAACCCACTTGGTGCCTGCGGAGCACTTGTACATGGTCATGCGGGACAAGTTTGACTATGCTTTGTTGCAAAAATCCGGGGCAGAGGTCTGCGAGGGGCAGCGGGTGCTGCAGGTGCAAACTGCAAAGGAAAATGTACAAGTCCGACTGGACAATGGCTGCCAGCTCAGCTCCAGGTTTGTATTGGGCGCGGACGGGGCTAACTCCAGGGTGGCCCAAAGCCTGGGGCTCAGGCGAAACAGGCGGTACAGTATTGCCCTGGAGGCGGAATTAGTGCCTGAGGCCGGAATAATGGCCAGTTTTGCTCAGCGACTGCTTATTGGCCTGGATGTTCCAGACAAGGGCTATTATTGGATTTTTCCCAAGCAGAATCACCTTTCTATAGGCCTGGGCAGCTTGTTGAATAAACAAAAGGGATTGCGCAGGCTCCTGATTTCTGTGATGGCCAGATACGGACTCAATCCGGACAAAAGGGAGATCCGAGTCAGGCCCTTGCCTTTGCCAGTTTACGGGCAAAGACTGCAGCAGGGCAGAGTTTTGCTTTTGGGTGATGCTGCAGGACTGGTGGACCCCCTGACCGGGGAAGGTATCAGACATGCTGTGCAAAGTGCCAGGCTGGCATCCGAGCTGATTCTGGCTGGCGGCTGGGATCGCTATTCACAAAGGGTGCAGGCAGAGATCAGCGGGGATCTTTATTGGGCCCGGGTATTGGCCTGGCTGTTCTATAGCTTGCAAGGGCTTAGTTTTGAGCATCTGGTGCGTAATGCCTCAATTTTCCAGGACATATTAAAGGTCATGAATGGGCAGATGAGTTATAAACAAGGTTTGTTCAGGCTGCCCAGCTATTTATGGACCGGGATTAAAAAAAAAGCCCTGGATGTATGATCCAGGGCAAGATGCTTTTTTGATTGTAGGGCTTATGGCCATGGCCAAGCAGGACAAAATACATCCCAGGTTCTTTCGTCTGGTTTGCGCCAGCTCCGAAGTAGAGCTGGTAGAGGATATGTTGTGGCAGGAGGGTTATCGCTTCAGCCTGGTCCAGGGTATCCCCTGGGCCAGGGAGCTGTATGCTGGCCCCAGGCCTCTGGGTTCCTCCTTGGCTGCAATTTTTGGGCTGATCTATATCCAGGACAAGGCCTCTTTGTTGCCTGCGGTTTATTTAGAACCTGGCCCTGGTTCCAGGGTCCTGGATTTGTGCGCCAGTCCAGGAGGCAAGGCAGGATTCTTGGCCCAGCTAAGCGGGGCAAAGGGGCTGGTATTGGCTAATGAACCGCATGGTCGCAGATACGAATTATTACGCCGGAACATGGCCCGGCTCAATCTTTGTCAGGTCGTTTGTTGCGCCTACCAGGCCCAGAGCCTGCCTCTTGGCCAAGCCGGCTGGCCCAGGATTCTCCTGGATGTACCTTGCAGCGGTTGGGGTACTGCACAGAAAAACCCTCGGGTGCTCAAGCTCTGGCAGGGCAAGAAGCTAGAGCCCTTGCTCAGTCTGCAGCAGGAATTGCTGAGTAGGGCATTTAGCCTGCTGGCCCCAGGCGGCAGCCTTATCTACAGCACTTGTACCACCAATGCGCTGGAAAACGAACTGCAGGTGCTCTGGGCCAGAGAGCATCTGGGCCTAAAGATAGACCCCTTGCCTGAATTCCCTGGCTATGCCTGGGATAAGCTGCAGGATAAAAAAGCCCAAGGTTGTCTGCGTATAGACGGTCCAGCCTCTGGTTGCCAGTCTTTTTTCCTGGCCCGTTTACAAAAGCCAGCAGCAGCTGATGCTGCTGCAAGCAAAAAGGAACAATCTTGTGCTGCCCCTGCTGCTTACGGGTTGGACTTGGATCGTGATCTGCAGGATTTCCCAGGCTCCCTGCATAGGCTCCCTGCAGGCAGCATCTCTCTGACAGGGAAGAAGATTTACTTCCAGACCTCTATGGCCCTGCAGAATTTGCCCCAGGAGATCTATAGGCCAGGATTTTACCTGGGTCAAAAGAGGAAAAAGCAGATCTACCTTTGGCCCCGGGCCAGAGTGCTTCTGCCCCGGGCCCCTGATATAGAAAAAGCCCGGTCATTGCAGGTGCAGGAATTGCATGTGCTGCATAAACTCTTGGCAGGGCAGAGCCTGTCCAGCACTGGTAAACAACATCAGCTAGGCCTGTATTGGCGTGGCCTGCCCCTAGCGTGGCTGGCAGTGAAGGGCAATAGGATCCTGTGGACGGAAAAGGGCTGAACCAGGTTTTGGGGTTGCCTTAAGCTGCAGCCGAAGATCTGGATTTGGATTTGCTCAATTCCTGGACTATTTCGTTGTAAAAACCGATGACTTCCTTGCGTCTGAGCATGCCCACAAGCTGTTGCGGATCATCTTCTTCCACTACAGGGATGCTGTCCAGGTTCTTGCGGGTGAACTTGCTCATTACCAGGTGCAGGTCCTCTCCGGGATTGGTGCTGATAATTTCCCTGGTGGCAATGTCACTGACTAGCACCAGGTTTTCGATTTCCGGAGAGAAGAGTACACTGCGGAAGTCGGTATTGGAAAAGATCCCGCTCAGTTTCCCCTGCTGATTTACTACCGGAAAATACTGCTGATTGGTCTGGCAGAAAAATTCCTTGAATTCTGAGAAGTTCATATGTTCAGGCACTGTCTGCACAGGCTGGATTTGATGCAGGAGGTCCCGGACCTTGTAGGATTCCAAGATATTCACAAAGAATTCCCCGGCATGGGCAGGAGAGGCAGTCCTGTTCTGGACTTGCTCCTTGAAAATGGTCCAGCCCCGGGAGAAGTAATAGCAAAGCAAACAGACCAGTAAACTGGGCAGGAGTAAATAATAGGAGCTGGTCATTTCACTGACAAAGATTATGGTGGAAATCGGGGTATTGGAGACTGCGCTGAAAAATCCAGCCATGCCCACAATGACCATGGCTCCTGCAGGCGGGGCAATGTCCGGGGTAATATACTGGAAGATCTGGCCCACAACTCCGCCCAGGGCTCCGCCTATGACCACTGAAGGCCCGAACACTCCTCCGCTGCCCCCGGAGCCTATGGTAAAGGAGGTGGTCAGGATCTTGCCCAGGGCCACACCCAGCAAAAGCAGCAGGCCCGCCTCATTGAACAGGCCCTGCTGGATGATGCCGTACCCAAAGGACAGGGTCTGAGGCAGGAAAAAGCCCACCATGCCTGTTAGCATTCCGCCCAGGGCCGGCTTGAGATGAGGCCGGATTGGGATCTTTCTGAACAAACCGTGCAGAGCGTAGAAGGTCCTGACGTAGACAAAGCTGACACCAATGAGAACCAGGGCCAGCACAGTATATGGCCCTAGCTCCATGGGATTGGAAAACCCAAAATCCGGGGCGCTGAACAGGCTGCCCCAGCCAAAGGTCATGCAGAATACACAGTAGGCAACAATGGTGGCAATGCCTGTGGGGATAAGCACGTCAGCTTCAAATTCAGGATCCCGGTATAATACTTCTGCAGCAAACAAGGCCCCGGCCAAAGGGGCGCGGAAAATACTGCCTACACCTGCGCCAACGCCTGCAGCGAGCATGATCCTGCGTTCTCTTTCGCTTAAATGCAGCTTACTGGCCAGAAAGGAGCCGAATCCAGCCCCGATTTGGGCAATAGGCCCTTCCCTGCCTCCTGAGCCTCCTGAAGTTAGGGTGATGGCCGAAGCCAGGGTCTTGACCATAGGCACTCTGCCCCGGATATGGCCTCCTGCCTTATGGTAGGCGTAAATTGCAGCATCAGTGCCGTGCCCTTCTGCCTCTGGGGCAAAGCTATAGACAAGCCAGCCACTGACCAGGCCTCCCAGGGCAGGCAGAAAAAGTAAAATCCAGCGATTGAATAAAGTTTCTGAGGCCTGGAAGAGCTTGGGCTCTCCAGTGGGGGTGACTGGTCTGTATCCAGCCAGATAATCCAGGAAGAAGTGGGTGCCTAGATCGCACAGGAGCTGAAAACAAATAGAGCCCAGGCCAGCAATAAATCCGATCAGGATGAAATAGGACAGCCATTGGCCGGTATCAGAGAGGCTCATGCCTTGTAAGAAGCCGGATTGCGAAAAATTAAGTTTTGGCTTAGGGCTGGTATTCATTTTAGTCTTTGGTCTATTGCACCTGTTCCGGCCTGGGGTTGGTTTTCCTGTAGGGCAAGGATTTCCCTGGCCCTTGCTATGTCCTTATGAATCTGTTCCAGCAGGGCATCAACACCGGAAAACTTGACCTCGTCCCTTATCCTCTGCACAAAGAGCAGGTTCAGATTGCAGCCGTAAATATCGCGGCAAAAATCCAGGATATGTACTTCTACACTTAGTGTGTTGTCCCCGAAGGTTGGATTATGACCCACATTAGCCACCGAAGGCAGGTATTGACCTTTAAATTCAGTCCAGAGTGCATAAACTCCAGGCTTGGGGCAGAGCTCGTTGCCCGGGTTTAGATTGGCGGTAGGCACGCCCAGTACCTTACCTCCCCTGCGTGCGCCCTGGATCACAACTCCCTGGATCTGAAAGAACCTGTTCAACAAAGGTCTGGCCTGGTGAACCAGGCCTTGTTCTATTAATTTCCTGATCCTGGTGGAACTGACTATTTGACCCTTGTAATAGACAGGCCCTATGCGCTGGACCCTGAAACCATATTTCTGGCCCAGTTCCTGCAAGAGGTGAAAGTCCCCGCTGCGTCTTTTGCCGAAGGCGTAATCATGTCCGATTATGAGTTCCTTGATGCGCAAGCCTTGAACCAGATAAGTCTGCACAAATTTATGCGGTTTTAGTCCAGCCATTTGTTTGTCAAACTTAAGGCAGAGGATATGTTCGATCCCTGCTTGGGATAAGAGTTCCAGTTTTTGTTCCGGGTTGGTGATAAAGCGTGGAGTCCAGCCTTTTAAAACCTGCAAGGGGTGGGGCTCGAAAGTGACTGCTATGCTGGGCAGGCCAGTTTCTCCGGCCTTTTTACGCACCACTTCCAACAAGGCCTGATGTCCCAGGTGCACCCCATCAAAGTTGCCGATGGTCAGACAAGAACCCTCCTGGATAACCGGGCTTAGTGCTTCAAGTGTTCTGGCAATGGTCATGGGCAATCCTTTTATGACTTGGCCGACTGGGCCTGGAACTAGTTGCTAGCTCAAAACAAAGCGCTACGCAAGCTCTTAGTTTGGGTTATTATTTATGCAAGGACAAGCTTTATGCTAAGGTTGGCGGAATTATCAACCATTTCAGGCAATGGGGGAAAAATAATTTTTTGGTTGTAAGCCCTTGCCAAACCCAACCTTGATGGGTTAGATTTCAATTTTAGCCGAAGTGGTGGAACTGGTAGACACGCTAGGTTCAGGGTCTAGTGGGGGTTACCCCGTGGGAGTTCGAATCTCCCCTTCGGCACCATTTAGAAAATTTAGGCATAATTCGGATTTCTGAATGACTTAAGCCGAGGTAGCTCAGTCGGTAGAGCAGGGGACTGAAAATCCCCGTGTCGGCGGTTCAATTCCGTCCCTCGGCACTGGAAATCGCCGGGCTACAGGCCCGGCGATTTCTTTTGGTGCCAATTTTGGTGTCAAAATCGATTC
>CAZLUR010000142.1:0-5722 GCA_964562725.1 uncultured Desulfohalobiaceae bacterium
CTGCCTGAATCAAAAGGAAACTACAACCTAAACCTAAACCAAAATCTTGTCAACCTGTAACCAAATCTAATAACCAAAAAATCCTTGTATACAATCATATCCTCTACTGTCAAGACCTTGGCCCGTGTTTTTGTAACTTGATCCTAAAAACATGCCAAAAAGCAATAAACATGCATCGTTGCCCGCATTGAAAATTGAGAAGTGGGCAAGGCCCAAAGCCAGACAGCCTGTTTGCCAGTCCTCAAAACTTCTAGCCCCTGCACCAACTCAATGGAACCCGAACAGCCAGAACTTCTCCTTGTGCACACTTTTTACCCTCTGAAAACAATGAACAACCGAGTCTGGTTTTCTTTTGACCTGCTTCCACAATCCAGGCCCGCAAATTTACCTGCAGATCTATTGACACCGGGCAAAAATAGTCAACTTTCAAGGATGCAGTTACATACCAGATCTGGGGTTCAGAGCCTATCTCCCTGTTTTCTCTTTGGTAAGCGTCAGCCATGGCAGTACACAGGCAATGGCAATCAATGACAGTGGCAATGATCCCGCCATTCACAAACTGCTTTGGGCCAGCTGTATGAAAAGGCTGGGGCCTGAAGGTGGATACGGATTCCTCTCCATCCCAAAAGCTCTTGATACGCAAGCCCTGTTCATTACCCGGCCCACAGCCAAAGCACAGGTTGTCAGGAATCTGATCCTGGAAGGCTTGTCCTTCCATATGATTTACCTCCATGATGGAATTATGGGCCTAAATATAACCTGGCTGCAATCATTCACAACTGTTGCAGAACTAAGGCCCTGCAGCACAATATAGCAGAAAGCCTGCATGCGCGTTCAGGCCAGGATGCCTTCCTGGATCAAATCCAGGACCTGCTGCTTTTGTTCTGGGAACTTGTAGCCCTCATAATCGTGAGAAAACAGCAATACGCCACTGCTATCGCGCCAGTAATTGCCAACATGATCAAAGCAGACCCTGGAAGTGACCTCCAATTCCTGCATGGTCAACTTCAATTCCTGCAGCTGTTCCTTTGGGGACTGCAGCTGCAAGCTGCCTTGTTGATAATCCTGGTACATGGGGGATCCAGGCAGGGGACGAAAAGGACGGGAACGGATATAATGAGGATTGATAGCGTTCAACACCCGGGCTGTCTGCCGGGCATGGCTCTCCCAATGAGCTCTGCCCCCTAATCCCGGCATCCAGTACTCCGAGACCTGAAAACCGGCCTCCAATGCCTTCAACCCTCCTTGAATATGCTCTTCTGCATCAGCCCCCTTTTTGACATGTTTCAATATCTGGTCATCCCCGCTTTCCAGTCCGATGTGCAGTCTTTCCAGGCCTGCTTCCCGGATGGCTTGCAACTCTTCTGGGGTCTTGCGGGCAATTGTTTTGGAACGGGCATAAGTAGTGATCCGCTTCAGGGAGGGAAATCTTAGACGCAGGTATTCCAGAGCCTGCACCAAGTCCCTGGTTTTCATAATTAACGTATTAGCATCCTGCAGAAAAGCGGTTCTTGCCCCTGAGACCAGCCAATTCAAGAACATCATAAAGCCCTGGTCATGATTTAGTTTTGGGTATCTTTTGATGAGTTCCGCAGGTGCATTCCGGCTAATCCCTTCCTGTAGGCCTTGCTGCCGGGAGATGGCATATAATTCATCCCGAATCGCGGCCATGGCGTCAATATCATCTTTGATTTCCTGGAGCGAGCGCAGTTCGAACTTCTCAGTCTTGTACATGGCGCAAAAGGTGCACTTATTCCAGGGACAATTACGGGTAAACCGAACCAGCAAAGAATTACTGCCCCCTTCACTGGGCGGGCGATAGACTCCGGTTTCAAAAAGCATAATAATCTACCTTGATTTTGAGCAGCAATTGCAATTGCACATTCTTATGCATTGCCGCCCAGGACAATGTTTAATCCCATAAGGTTTCTCATTTTTCACAACTTAAATAATGATAGCATCTGGGTCATGTCAAATCAAGATCTGGAGCAGCTTAACCCAGTCCAGACCTATATTGGGGTGCTGAGTCCTGAAAAAATAGAGGTCCACGCCCAGAATGCTTGATCCTGGTTTCCAAGCCTCAGGCAGGCAGGACATGCCCTTCTTGCAAAACACCCGAGTTTCAGGTTAATCAAGTATCAGCAAATAAAATAGGCCAGCAAAGAATCACTTTACAGCCGCCAGGGACAGGACCCCGGAGGTCAAAAATCAGCAATAATCATGAAAGCTGCGCCTAAAATCTGAAATCCTACACTTTGCTGAGGCATCAGAACCAGGGGAAAATATGCAACACAAGCTTCAAGCAATCTTAGAGGACTTAAGCAGCGGACGCATTTCAGTCCAGGAAGCAGCAGAGGCCATCCAATTTGGGCCTTATCAGGAACTGGACAGCGGCATCTGCCTGGACCTGCACAGAGAGCTGCGCACCGGACAGGGTGAAGTCATCTTTGCCCGGGGCAAGAGCCAGGAACAGCTCCTGCAGGCTGTCTCTGGGCTTTGCAGCAGCCAACAGCCGGTTCTAGTCACCAAGCTAAACCAGGAGCAGGGACAATTCCTGGAGCAAAGATTTTCCCAGGGCAGGTTCTGGTCAGAATGCGGCCTGTTTGTCCTGGGTCGAGAGCTGGATTTAAAGCCGCCCTGGAACAGGCAGGGCCAGGTCTGTATAGTCTCTGCTGGTGCCTCTGATCTGCCCATTGCCTTGGAAGCCATGGGCACGGCCCAGTTCTACGCCCTGCAGGCCGGCCTGATCAGCGATGTAGGCGTGGCTGGACTGCACAGGATTGTCCCGCATTTGTCCATCCTGGCAAAAAGCAACATCTTGATCGTGGTCGCAGGCATGGAAGGCGCCCTGCCCAGCGTACTGGGCGGGATGCTGGGCAAACCAATCATTGCCGTTCCGACTTCTGTGGGCTACGGCGCAAGCTTTTCCGGACTAAGCGCCCTGTTGGGCATGCTCAACAGCTGCGCAACAGGCATAGCCGTAGTCAATATCGACAACGGCTTCGGTGCTGCTGCTTTGGCCTTCAAGTTAGTGCAAACCTTTGCGATGCAGAAAAAATAATCAAGCCCGGCCTGCTTGCAAGCCCAGCGCAGCCAGCCACTCCTGCCAAGCCTGACCAGCCCTTTGGGCATACATCTCCTTGCGCCTTTGCTTCTTAATCCTGCCCGGCAGTGAAGGCAGCAGGCCATAATTCACATTCATGGGCTGAAAATGCTTCTTGGGCAGACAGAGATGCCTTAAAAGGCCGCCCAGAGCAGTCTCTGCAGGTGGCGGAGGCAAGATGCGCCCCTCCCGGAAAAGCCTGGCCAGACAGAGCCCCACCCAGAGACCACAGGCTGCGGACTCTACATATCCTTCCACCCCGGTGATCTGGCCCGCCAAGTGAACCCCTGGAGCTGCCCTTAGCTCCAACTCTGGAAAACGCAAGACCCTGGGGGCGTTGACAAAGGTATTGCGGTGCATACTGCCCAGCCGCTCAAACCTGGCCTGCTCCAGGCCAGGTATCATCCTGAAAATCCTTTCCTGTTCAGGATAGGTCAGCTTGGTCTGGAAGCCTACCAGGTTGAACATGGTCTTTTCCTGGTTTTCAGCCCGGAGCTGGACCACTGCAAACGGTCTGCGACCGGTCCTGGGATCCACCAGGCCCACCGGTTTCAAGGGTCCATAGGCCAAGGTCAGCTCTCCCCTTTCAGCCAGGGTCTCTACTGGCAGACAGCCCTCGAAATGAACTTCACTTTCAAAAGCTTTGAACTTTACTCTTGCTCCATTTTGCAGCTCCCTGCGCAAAGCATGGTATTCCTGTTCATTCAAAGCACAATTCAGGTAGTCGCCTCCCTGGGGATCATACCTGGAGCCCCAGAAAACCCGGTCCCAATTCAAAGAATCTGCACTGACTATGGGCGCAATAGCATCGTAGAAATATAGATCCTGCCCACTGGCAAGTTCAATCAGGCTTTGATTCAGACCCTGCCCAGGCAAAGGTCCTGCAGCAACCACTACCCTGGAATAACCGCTCAGAGCCGGATCTTGCAAACCTTGCACCTCTTTGCGCTCGACATTTACGCCGGGCATATCCTGCAGGGCTGCAGTTATCTGTGCAGCAAACTGCCTGCGGTCTACAGCCAGGGCCTTGCCTGCCGGAACCCGGGTCTTCTCAGCCACAGCCATAACCAGGCTACCAATGCTGCGCATCTCCTGCTTCAAAAGTCCGACTGCGCTGAGCGGATCCTCTGAGCGCAAAGAGTTCGAACAGACCAGTTCTCCAAGATCAGGATTTTCATGGGCCGGAGAAAACTGAGTAGGCTTCATCTCCAGGATGGTAACCTGCAGCCCTGCCCTGGCCAGGCTGAAGGCAGCCTCGCTTCCTGCCAGCCCGCCCCCTATGACCGCTGCTTTATTCTGCACCTGCACTCTTTGCGAAATATTCCACCTCCCTGCTGTTTCTGGACCAGCTTTCTAATTCAGGACCTAGTGCCTAGTACCGCATCAACTTGCTATTATCGCAGCTCAGGGACAAACCGCTTTTTTCTGGTTCCCCTCCTTGCCGCCTGTCTTCAGGCAGTAGGGAGGGGCCAGGGGAGAGTTCTTATTTACGACATTTGAGGGAATACAAGACACTAGCTCTGACTTGGCTAATTCCTGAACCTTTCCTGGCCAATTGGCAAATGCCTATTTAAAACAGTCTTGTATGTGGCTTGTTAATTATTCAGGTCCCCAACCAGCCAAAATTAATTCACCGGCCTCAGGCCTTATGCATTACACCTGCCAGATCTGCCAATGATTTATACCCCAAGAGAGAACAGGTATTTCTTATGGCCGAAACTATAGCCCTTTCCATTACTCTGGCCGAGAGTAGGCCCAATACACTCAAATCAGCCTGGACCTGCCCTGTGGCCATGGTGAATACACTGTCCCCATCAAACATGGAATGGGCAGGCCGCAAGGTTCTAGCATAGCCGTTTTGGGCCATAGCAGCAAGTTTAGAAGCCTGAGCCTTGTTCAACATTGCGTTGGTGGCTACGACTCCAATGGTTGTGTTGCCGGCAAAAAGATCTTTCTTGGGGTCAAAGGACTCAATCATCACAGTCTCTGTATCAGCCAGTTCTGTCAAATCTTCGTTCAGCAGACCTGCTATGCGGCAACCGGTTTCTGGATCAATCACATCGCCAAGGCAATTGACAGCAACCAGAGCGCCAACTCTCAATTCGCCTGCTTGAATGGCATAGCAGCCAAGACCGCTTTTCATGGCCCGCTCCATGCCCATGATCTTGCCCACTGTGGCTCCAGTACCTGCTCCCGCGTTACCCTGGGCGCAGCTCCTGTTAGTGGCATTTTGACATGCCTGATAACCCATTTCCTGGTCTGGTCTGATCCTGTAATCGCCAACAAGCAGATCAAATAGCACTGCCCCGCAGACAATCGGGACCCTGGTGACCTGGACATCAAAACCAATGCCCCTTTCTTCCAGATAATGCATCACGCCGGAAGCTGCATCTAGACCGAATGCGCTCCCTCCAGACAACACAACCGCATGTATTTTATCCACCAGGTTCGTGGCATTCAGCAGGTCGGTTTCCCGTGTTCCAGGAGCACCGCCCCTGACGTCGACACCGGCCGTGGCCCCTTGTTCGCAAATAACCACAGTACAACCCGTGCCTGCCTCTAGATTCTGGGCATGCCCTACTTTGATCCCTTTGATATCAGTGAAGTATATTTGCTGCA
>CAZLUR010000143.1:0-5711 GCA_964562725.1 uncultured Desulfohalobiaceae bacterium
TGTCCCACTATTCACACTCTTACACTTTATTTTGTCATTTGCCTTTCAGGTGAATTAAAGCCTCTTTGCCTCCATATCTATTATGCGCTGCAGGATGGCCAGGCTCCCGGCATAGACCGCCTCCAGGCCGGTCAGACCCAGGCGGGAGCTTAGCAGACTGGGTCGAACATTGTATGGAGTGTCCGAGGTGTAGTGCACAAGGCCCAGGCTGAAATCCGGAGGAGTTGTGATGTTCAGGCTGCGGCCGTGAGCCATGCCCTGAGTAAAACCCTGCCTTGAAAAATAGCTGTGCAGCGCTTCCAGAAAAGGCCCTGCCTCCATTTCAATGCTGGTGAAGTCGTCATGGAGCAGATGACTGACAGCCTCCCTTCCATGGAGAAATGTGCCCCGGGCGGTGATGGATTTCTGGTCGTCAAAGACCGCAATGCGGTTCAGGAAAGGGACCAGATGGCGAACGGTCAGGCTGTTCCGAAAACGGTAGCGTATCTGGTTATGGCTGTCATACACGTGCCCGGGGATGGTGATGTCTCCCAGTCGGCCGATGGCGGCCGCTGACTTGCCCAGGATAAAGACACCGCGCAGACCTGGGAAACGCTCACAGGCCCCGGCCATAACATGGCCCGCGGCCAGCCCCAGGGGATAGTCCATGTTGATCAGCAGGGCCTGACTGCGGGCTAGAGCTGGAGGCAGCCGCAGACGGGAATCCAAGCGGGACGGATCCAGCCGGCTTAGGGCAATGCGCTGCATTTCCAGATAGGGATATTGAGCTGGAGCGTGACGATGAAAGCCCATGCTTTCCTCCCAGGCCAACTTCTCTGATGCGGTTGGGGGGTAGCGTTCCTGATAAAGGCGCAGGCCATAATAGAGCAAGTCTGCGAAATTCTGATTAGAATCACGTAAACACTCTTGCCAGGCCTGCCAGAGACCTTCGGGATTCTCCTTTTCAAAAAAGGTCAGCAGGTCGCGTTCATTGGCCTTGGCAAAACCGCTGATCAGGTTAGCCAGGGAATGGGTGTTGCTGGAAACAAGGTACAAAGGCCTGTCCCCGGAAGCTGCGGACTCCAGATCAAGGCGGCTTAAGACCATGTCCCACCACTGCCCGGCAGCGTTTGCAAAATGCCCGGCATGCAGGGGCAGCCGGTAAATAACCAGATCCAGGGGCGCTGCAGCCATGTCCGACCACTTCCTGTCCCAGTCCTCTGGCCAGACCTGGGTCAGTAGTTCCCAGTCTGTCCGACCAAGTCCCAGACAATGCCGGATTTCCCGCCCTGCTTCCGTTGGCCTGATCCGTCCGGCGGCCAGGGATCGCCCCAGGGTTGAATCCGGGGATGCCGCAGTCAACAGCCCATGCATCTTGTTCCACTCGATCTGAAAAGCACACAAAGACGGAATCACGTCATCCAGGTCCGTAACGCTGGTCACGAATACCGCCAGGGTATGGTCCCCGTCATAATGGTATCTGCGGCGTCTGGCCCGGGATTTTACCTGGATCCAGTCCTCCACGCCAGGAAATCCGGCCCAGGCAAACGCATTTTTGGCAGGACCCAGCAGCACCCGGCTGATGCGACTGATGCAGTCCGGCAGGCGCAGGGCCGCGTAGAGAAACGCGGACACGTCCGGCTCCCGGGCCTGGGCGCGACGATGCAGGCTGGAGCAGAAGCGGCAGTGCGCGATTTCCAGTTCCGACACGCGCAGCTTCGCGGGCAGGTGTATATGTTCCCTGTAAGTACGCAGGTACTCTTCCAGAAACCGGGCCTGTTCTGAATGAGTGTTTTTTTTATGGAACAAACCGAGCATGTCTGGTTGCGTTTTCCTTGTTGGGTTGATCTGTCAAAACTGCTGCTCAATGTCGAAAAGGTTCAGTCTGAAACAGTAAAACCAGGGCCGCAAACCCCAGGAGCAGAAGGACGCTGGAGATTTGCCTGAATTTGCCGCAGGAAGCCTTGACCACAATCCAGCTTAAGATCCCCCATATAGCGCCCTGGGTTATAGAGCCGGTCAACGGCATGGTGATCATGGCCATGAAAAAAGGCGCGGCCTCGTCAAAACGCTCCCAGCGCACGTAGATCAGAGGCTTGAGCATGAATATTCCGGCCAGGACCATCACCGGGGCCGTGGCCAGGGCCGGCACCAGAGAAAGTAGGGGCGACACGAAAAGAAAAGGCAAAAAAAACAGGCCGGCCACAACCGCGGTCATCCCGGTCCGTCCACCAGCACGGACACCGGTGGAGGACTCAATATACACCGTGGCCGGGCTGACTCCAAACAAGCCGGACATGGCCACTGAAGCGGCATTGACCTTCATGCTGCGCTCCAGGTCTCTGGGCTCGCCCTTTTCATCCACCAGGTCTCCGGCTTCTCCAACGCCGGCACAGGTGGAAAAGCTGTCAAAGAAGCAGGAAAAGACCAGCACGAAAATGAACGGCCAGTGCATAGGCAACAGCGGGCCGATCAGATCCATCTCCAGGATCAGGCCCAGGTCCGGCCAGGCCCACCAGCCCTGCCAGACAACAACCGGAGCAACTGTCTCCACGCCCTCCAGCCCCCGGCCCCAGAACCTGCCGATGGGCCAGGCCACGAGCGTCGTAACCAGGACGCCCAGAATAAAGGCGCAGGGTACCTTGCGGGCTACCAGAGCCGCGGTAAAGGCCAGACCGGCCAAAAAGGTCAAGGTTGTGGCATCCAGATAGCCCAGGGCCAGACGGCCCGGGTCCTCGATGATAATGAAACCAGCGGACTGAAAACCCAGCGCCGCAATGAACAGGCCAATCCCACCGGCCATCCCGAACCGCAGCATCCGCGGCACCCCGGAGAGCAGGCGCTGCTCGCGGTCAAAAATCAGCAGGAGCAGAAAGGCGATCCCTGCCCAGAACACACAGCCCAGGGCGGTCTGGTAGGTCATGGTTTCCGACCGGACCACCGCGGCCACGAACAAATGATTCAGGCTCATGCCCGGAGCGATAAGCAATGGATTGTTGCTGTACAGGCCCATCAGGATGCTGCTGAATGCTGAAACCAGGACCGTGGAAGTCAGAACAGCAGCGTAAGGCAGACCAGCCTGACTTAGAATGGCAGGGTTAACCACAATAATATACATGGTCGCCAGAAAGGTGGTCACTCCGGCTGCTATTTCCGTGGCAACGCTGGTCCCGTTGTTTTCCAAACCAAAGAAATCACGCATGGATCATCCAGGTCGGTTTTTCATTTCCTAAGCAACCCCGGCCTCCCATGCACCATCAGCAGGGGAACGCCGGGCTTATCCGCTCCAAAGACGCAGTGCCAGAGGTTGCCATGGGTTGTCTGAATCCAGTCCTCATGGGCATTCTGTGATGTCATGGTTGTCTCCTTGATGCATAGGTGAATAAGTGAAGTTTTTGCCCAAGTTTCTGCTTAACCAGCATTGGAAAATAATAGCAATATTTTTTTGGCCCAGAGCCCTGGTCAAGGCCGATGACAAAGACTTGAGCTCAGAGATAAAGCAGGAAACAGTCCCGGTGCCAGACGTCGAACCCTTGCCATAGCTCGAACTTTTCTTGTTTTTTATGACAGGGTCTTATCTGTAAGTCACTGACACCTCATTTTTCCCAAGGATTTATTAAGGCTGCCTCCATAGATTCGAAGTCACGGACATTGCGGGTCACGACCGTCATGCCGTAGACCATTGCAATTGCTGCAATAAAAGCATCCCGAATCGGCCGTGGGTCTGGCAGGTGCAGCTTGGCGCTGTACCGGGAAATTTGCGTATCCACAGGAAGTATACGATGCTTGAAGGCCGGTAGTACTCTGTTTTCAAACCAAGAGCGCAAAATTTTTGCTTTCTCCCTGTCACGTCTCTCAGCCAGCATAACACCTATTTCAAGCTCTTGGACTATTATTACGGAGAGATATAAATCAATGCTGGCGATTCCCTCTGCCCAGCGCGTAACCCGGGGTCAGCCTTGCCCTGGCGGATCTTTCTCAACTCAGAGACTAGGTTGGTATCCAGCAGGTACATTATTTGAAATCCGCTGTTTGAGGAAGATCTTCCATCCTGGGTATTTCCAGTTCAATATCCTCAGACTCGGGCATACTCAACAGATCTGCAATATTTTCGTCTTGCCTGATCAGGGTCTGATACTCCTTGATGCTAAGCAGCACATGACACGGTTTACCCCGGTCTGTAATGAATACTGGTCCCTGCTCGGCAGCCCTTTTGGCCTGGCTGGCATCTTGGTTGAACTCCCGGCTGGTCATTATTTTACTCATGGTCATTCTCCTTGTATAAGCATTTGTAGATACTTTACTACATAATTATGCCGCTTCCAAGGCCTGTTTTAATCTATGGCCCACCTGCTGTCTGGTAATATCTGTCCTTCTACGCTGAATGCGTGGTTAATCCTGTCTAGTTTCTTGTTTTTTGTGACAGGGTTTCAATGGTGCAGGGAGCACAGGGCGATGCCGTTATATTCCATGTCCGGGCCGCCTGCCTGGTGCCATTTTATATGGGCTGCTTCCAGGGCCACCAGGGAGTCTGCGATACGCACATTGAAACCGCACACTACGCTCTGGTACGCTTGTAAAGGTAATGGTCCAAGACCATCAAACTCCAGGCCATGGCCGATAAATGCTTGGCTCAAAAATTCAGGTCCTGTCCTTGGAGGTCTGGCCCTTCTGGCAATTGGTTCCCACTGGCTGGTGGACAATGTGGTGTCCACCAGCCACTATCTGGGAGTCAGCGAGTTGATCATAAGTTTGACTGTTGTGGCAGTCGCCACATCTCTTCCTGGCTGCATCCGACCATGATGCCCTGCTAAGATTCAACGCGCTGATGCTGTATGCAGTCCTGCCCCTGACTGCCATTACCCTGGTATTCATGGTGCTGTGGCAAGTTTACAGCAGAAGACAGACAGGATAAAATCTGGCCATGGTTGAGTGGATTCAAGCCCACGAGGCACTCTTATGGTGGTTAACCGCAGCTTCTGCAGTGATTTTCGTCTTCTTTCTGGCGGCAGTGCCCTGGCTGGTGGCCCAGATACCTGAGGACTATTTCGCTGCTGAAAAAAGGCCGGAGAGGCAAAGAGCAGGCAATCACTCATATGCCTTGCTTTTAATGCTTCCAGTGGTAAAGAATGCGCTGGGCGGGATGCTGGTTCTGACGGGTGTAGCTCTGCTGGTTCTGCCGGGACAGGGTTTGTTTACCATAATGCTCGGCCTTGCGCTTATGAATTTTCCAGGCAAGTTCAAGCTTCAACGCTGGCTTATATCCCGCGGTCCAGTGCTGAGGATGGTCAATGGGTTACGCCGCAAAAAAGGACAACCTGAGCTTTTTCTAGAGAATAATCCCCTGCAGGATATAAGGTAGCAGCAAGACTGCCTTTTTTACTCGATCCAAACCACATGGACAGCCTGGAAATGCTAAGAGAGACGAACACCACTCTCCACGAAGTTTACCTTTCTCTGGGCAGCCACAGATTGAACACGGTGATGAAGCTTTTGACCATTATTGCCACTATCTTTATTCCTCTTATTTTTATTGCCGGTGTGTACGGGATGAATTTTGAATACATGCCTGAGCTTGCCTGGAAAGCCGGATACTTTATCTGTCTTGGTTTTATGGCCCTGATAGGGCTGGGATTGATCGGGTTCTTCATGTATAAGAGGTGGTTTGGTTATCAATGTCCATCTTGACATCCTTTCAATTTAAACCTAGGCTTTAAAAATGATGGATAAAA
>CAZLUR010000144.1:0-5677 GCA_964562725.1 uncultured Desulfohalobiaceae bacterium
TTTATATAAACAGCAGGACTAAAAAAGGATAAAAGTAGTCTAGCGTTTTAGTATATTATCTATACAGTGTTTATACAATCTGTTTAATTTTTATCCAAATCTGTGTTTGAAAAAATAGGAGAAAGTCTCAAGCAACCTTTACATAAGTTATTTGCAGACTGCCAGCCCTGAGAAATGACTGAAAAGAAAGGAGACCGGGCAGAAATGAATTTGCAGGCCAAGAAGTTTTTTGCCATGGTGGACTATGCACTGTGCGATCCAGAGCAATGCGATCCGGAGAAAGGTATCTGCGCAGCTGCAAAAAGCTGTTCCTACAAGGTGATGAAGCAGATTTGACGCCCCTTTTGAGCCGCCCCTGGTTTCCCAGGATATGTGCATGGGTTGCTGGGAATGCCTCGAGGCCTGCCCTTTGGGGGCAGTCAGAATCAAGGGGATGAGCTGAGAGACGCGAATGCAACCAATCTTTTTGGATCCGTAGAGGACAGATGACAGAAGACCATGGTAAAACTCACTAATTTAGGGGCCCATGGCTTTGCGAAACACTGCAAAAAGCAGAAAACTCATGGCTAAAAAAAAAGAATGAAGGCACAACTGCAAAGAGATGACTATGCCCGGATGGGGGCTTTGTATGCCTGGATTGCAGAACCTTTCCTTGGCCCTTTTTACAAAGCGATCCAAAAATCGGTTGTGGACAAAGGCTGCAGGCAGGTCATTGATCTCTGTTGCGGTGCAGGCCAACAATGCCGGCTTTTGCAGGACAAGGGCGTACAGTGCACTGGGCTGGACCGCTCCTGGAGCATGCTCAGTAGTGCTATCCGCTTGAGTCCGCCAGAGCTGGTTTTTGTCCAGGGAGACGCCACTGCCACATCTTTTGCTTCCGGCTCTTTTGACGGAGTCATTGTTTCCCTTGCCTTGCACGAAATGAAACAGGAAATCAGGTTGCTCACCCTGGATGAAGCTGCTAGGCTCCTTAAACCTGGAGCATATCTTTTCCTTTTTGATTTTGAAGTTCCGCACTCTTTAATCTCCAGGCAAGCCCATTTGGGGATATCCCTGGTTGAACGTCTGGCAGGCAAGGAGCATTACCTTGCCTCCAGGGACTTTCTGGGCAGAGGCGGACTTAGAGGCCTGGTATCGTTTTGGCCTGGATCTGGAATCTGGTGCAAGCCCATGCTTTGGGGTGCCCTTTCTTTGACAGTTCTACAAAAGTCCTGAAAATATGCTAAGTTTTATCAAATATTTTGTGCTTGACGCGAAACAGATAGTTTATAATTGATGCAAAAACCCGTACTGATTGATACAGACCCTGGAGTGGACGATGCCCTGGCCCTGCTTTTGGCCCTTAATTCAGATAAGCTGCAGGTAAAGGCCATTACCACGGTCTCCGGCAATGTGGATGTGCAGAGAGCTACATACAACCTGTACCGAGTGCTGCAGCATGTGACCGGACCTTACCCTGCCTTGGCCCAGGGGGCTGAGCAGCCCTTGTGCAGAGAGCCTTTTTTTGCCGGGCATATACACGGTAGGGACGGACTGGGCGGAGCCAACTCCAGCCAGAAATAT
The DNA here is from genome assembly GCA_964562725.1 of uncultured Desulfohalobiaceae bacterium. GTDB lineage: Bacteria > Desulfobacterota > Desulfovibrionia > Desulfovibrionales > Desulfothermaceae > CAZBUB01. The sequence continues at coordinate 1,564 of CAZLUR010000144.1, forward strand.
GGATCTGGGGTAGCCTCAGTCCCTCCAGCCTTGTCCTTTAGGTCTGCAGCAGAAGAGATCCTGTTCCAGACAGCAAATTCCCCTGAGCCCTTGAACCTGATAGCTCTTGGCCCTTTGACCAACATCGCTTTGGCCCTGCAGCAGGATCCGGATTTGCCCGGCAAAATACAGGAGCTGACCATCATGGGCGGGGCCTATACAGTACCCGGGAACATCACTCCGGCTGCAGAATTCAATTTTTATGTAGATCCTGAGGCCGCAGACTTGGTCTTTCGCTCCGGGATAAACATTGTTGCCGTGGGTCTGGATGTGACCAGGCAGGTCATGGTCAGCCGCCAGGAGCTGCAAAGCTGGGTCCAATCCAGGGGTTCGCATACCTGGAGCAGTATTCAGACCTGGACCAGGCACTCTCTGGACTTTATGCAGAATTTGACTGGAAAGCCCTTTTTGCCCCTGCACGATCCCCTGGCAGTTTTGGCCTGCATCTACCCTCATCTGGTAAAGACAGAACCTATGCATGTTGCAGTGGAGACCAAAGGAGAACATACCCGGGGCATGAGCCTGGCTGATCTGCGGCCCATTCTGGAAAAATGGAAAGATGAGCCTAATATCCAGGTCTGTACCCAGGTGGACAGCAGGCAGAGCCTGAATCTTTTTTGGGAGGGACTAGAATGAGTCGGGTTATTGTCTTGGGTAGCGCCAATACTGACTTAAATGTCCGGGTAAAAAAGCTGCCCGGGCCCGGAGAGACTGTGCAGGGCTCTGAGTTCCAGGCCCTTTTCGGAGGCAAAGGCGCTAACCAGGCCCTTGCAGCCCTTTACTGCGGGGCAGATGTCTTCCTTCTGGCCAGGATCGGAACTGATCATTACGGCCAGGCCCTGGCCAGACACCTGCAGAATGCAGGACTACCCGGCCAGGGTCTTATCAGGGATAAAGAGCAGCCTGCAGGCCTGGCCTTTATTCTGGTGGACTCCCAGGGCCAGAATCAAATTGTGGTGGTGCCAGGCAGCAACCACTGTCTGAGCAAGGATGATGTCCTGGCCTTTGCTGACTGGTTCGTCCCGGGCTCAATCCTGCTTGTGCAGCTGGAGATCCCTTTAAAGAGCTTGGCTGCAGGGCTGAAGCTGGCCAAATCCAGGTGCATGACCACCATTCTGGATCCAGCCCCTTATCAGCCTTTGCCTGAAGAGATCCTGGCCAGTACAGACATTTTGACCCCTAACCAGTCAGAGGCAGCTGCCCTGGCAGGCACAGATCCAGAAGCCCTGCAGGAAACAGAAGACACTCTGCAAAGCATGATCTCTAAGGGACCGCAGAAGCTGATTCTGACCTTGGGCCGGGAAGGAGCCCTGCTTCTTGATTCTGCAGGCAGGGCGCATGTTCCCGCCTTCAAAGTCCAGGCCAGGGATACTGTGGCTGCAGGGGATGCTTTCAACGGCTCCCTGGCTGCTGCCTTGTGCAAAGGCAGATCCCTGTCGCAGGCATTACGCCTGGCAAGCGCAGCCGGGGCCTTGTGCGCCACCAGGCCAGGTGCCCAGGCTGCACTGCCCGGTCAGGCAGAAATCGAGGAGCTGGCTGGGATCAGATTTGCTTCAGGCCAAAAACTAAAGCCGAATTCATAAAGAAGCTCCTGTTGATGCAAAATTACTTGTATTGCAGTTAATTATCTTTATTCTATGCCCCAGGGCAGCTGCTGCTGACAAAAGCCTCGAACCGGCCAGGGAACAGGCACATGTTACTTTGAGCCATATTTGGCTATTGCCAGGTCAACTGCAATAATTTAGTAGTATTGAGCAAGCCTTTTATATATTTTAACTTGAGAGTTCAACGTTCAAGGTTCAATGTTCAAGGTTAAGGCAATAAAAACAGTCTATTACTAAATAACTTTTGACTGCCGAGTGTTTCAGATTATGTCCAAAAAACAAGTCCAGCTCAGCCTGTTTCCCCAAGAAGGACCTGAGCCGCAGACTTTATATCTGCAGAAACCAAAAGATTTTGAAGGATTGATCTCCGGATTCAAGGAAATCAAGGCCATATCATACGTGGCTTCACCTTCCCTGGTTTTGTCCATATTTGAAAAGTACAAATTTGAGCACATGCAGCTTCTGGTCGGGGAAAACATCTCAGTCAAGCATTACAAGAAAGATTTGGAGAATAAGCAGATCAGCCTGATCCAAAAGCTCATGCACCTGGTAAAGGAGCAGAAGCTGACAGTGCTTTTTCCCAAGGGCAAGACCATACACTCCAAGTTCTATATCCTGAGCAACAAGGACATGCACAGGGTGATAGTGGGCAGTGCCAATTTCAGCGAACCAGCTGCCAAGGCCTCAAAACAGCATAATTATGTCGTCTATTGGGACTTAAAGAGCAAAGATGTGCTTTTGGAAAAGTTTATTCAGGATTACAAGGCCCATCTGAAAAATTCCAGGCTGTTTTTGGATGATCTGATCAAATTGGCTGAAACCAAGGATGAAGAAGAGGAAAAGGTGATCAGGACCTGGCTTTCCCAGGATGTGGGGGAAGTGAAGGACTTGGTGGAATCGGACACCGCTCGCGTATTTACAGACTTGACCCAGCAGGCCTTGGATGCGGTGGATAACAAGGAAGACCCTGACAATCCAGGTGCTGAGGAGCTGGATCAGGAAAAGCCGGGCAGTGGAGAGATCAGGGTCATTATTCCTTCAGACACAAAGGCCCGGGAGGGTATCGAAAAAAAGCTGCAGCCTTTGAAACCCAGCATAGTCAAGTCCGAACTCAGGCTAACTGCCAAAGATTTTTCAGATTATGTCAAAAAAAGCTGTGGTGTGCCCTTGATGGGTACTGAAAAACCCAACCGGAAGGTGTACCTGCACATGGGCGACTACCAGGATGTTTTGTCCAGGCCAGTGCAAAGCAGGGAGGAGGTCAATCAAGGTCTGGAATATATTGAAGAGTATGTTGAATCCTACAGATTTGGCGAATCGATAGATCATAAAAGAATTCAGACCAATGTATTCGAGGCCCTCCTGTTTGTACTTTCAGCTCCATTTGCTCATGAGTTCAAGAAAATGAAGAAACAGGTGGACATGTATTCCAGGGGACCCAGCTACCTGTATCTATACGGTCCTTCATTCAACGGCAAGACCAATTTTTTGCGCTTTTGTCTTAAACTGATCACCGGCAGACACCTGGAGCCAATTGCCCAGGAATATTTCAACAAGACCAGAATCATGAGTGCCAAGATGTTCGGCACAGTTTTTCCGCTCATGTTTGATGACGTAAATATCGGTTCAGGCTCAACCATTGAAACAGTGCTCAAGAACTACTGGGAAGTATGGTGGAATCCAGGCCATGCCGTGCCCCAGATCATAATGACCACTAACCGGTTTAACCCTCCGGAATGGGCCAATACCAGGATCAAAAGGATCAATTTTGATGTCAAATTCGATCAGAAAAACATCCAGGCCAGTGAAACCCTGAACCGGATACTGAATACAGATTGCGATTTCTTCAAGCTGTTTGCACACAGTTATCTGGAAAAATTAGACCAGCCCATAGATAATATCAAGGCAGACCTCTTGGTGGATGAATTAAGTTTGAGCAGGAAAGTATTTGCTGAGTTCTATCAGTTTGCTGACAGGGCTGTCCCGGATTATTTTCCGAAGCTCCCAGTGGACAAGCTGTATGATATAGACAGGATGGAGTGGCAGGAGCTGTTCGAAACAAAAGTCCTGACCCAAGAGGAGCAGGCCAATAAGATATTTGTGCATGCAGATAAGACTGTGAACACTTTCGAGGTAGAGCGCTTCATGCGGTTGCTGCCTCAGGGAGTAAAGGCCAAGCGCAAGGCGCATACCATAATCATAGAGGGCCGGGACAAGTACCTGGAATGGGTAGACAACGCCGGAAGAGGCAAGGGTTTTTGGAAAAACCTGGTGGGCAGATTAAAAGTGACAAGAATGTAGCACCGACCTTTATGTTTGTTTGACATTGAGCATGTTAATGGCTATTGAATCTTGGTAAATATTAATTAAATATAGGGGTTACATCAGTGACTTGATACATCTGGAGTATTGCACATTATGAACCCTCCCCTGGCCCCTCCCTCCCGCCTGGAAGACAGGCGGCAAGGAGG
>CAZLUR010000145.1:0-5457 GCA_964562725.1 uncultured Desulfohalobiaceae bacterium
GGAGAGCTATTTGCCAAGTTCCAGACCAGCTTCTACTCAGGCCATATAGATGCGGAAGGGGCTGGGGTTGGAGTAAAGAGTTCATACAGCTGACTTATGCCTAACGTAAATGCGCCTAAGAGGGAACTGCGGCCCTCGGTGCGCAAGCTGCTGGCGCAGGGGATGATTATGATCAGGGGTAGGAGGGAGGTATGTTGCGCTTTGAACTCTTGTCTGGCAGATCAACATAAATAATGAATTCGCTAACAATCATATACACCCGGATATCAAAATGCGCCGGCAGCGCTGGCCGGGCTTACCGGCGCAAAGCGATACCATTTTTATTGTTCGGATAAATTTTGAATCTTTTTACGCACTTCAGAGTCTTCTTTGATGGAGTCTTTAATATCCCCGTATTCTTCTTCGTCCAGGCCTGCTTCCTCTAAAGCCTCTTCCCGTTTTTGATCATATTTTTCCTCAATCTGTTCAATTTCTTCCTCGTCATTAACGTTACTTTTTTCCTCGGCACGAGAGTGTTCTAGATTTACAATCTCTTCCACTGCATTGATGTAGCCTTTCAGCTTCTCATCGTCGTAGTCCTGGGCTGCAGCGGGCAGGCCTGTTGTGAGCAAACACAGGGCTACTGCAGATGCCAGAAGATTTCTGAGGGAAATTATTTTGTGCTTTCGGCATGTTTTCATCGGTTGTTTCCTTTTTTGCTTCAGGGGTTTAAATCACTACAAAAAAAGCCTGCCCCAAATGAATTTTCTAGCGGGGCAGGCCTTGCAGTCAGGAACTTGAACTCCTTTTTGCTTGTTTCAGCCAGTCAATTCTGAACCACCAGGGCATTACCAGCTTTGTTCTTCGTCTTTTTCAGATTCAGAATCTTCTTCAGACTCGCTCCCATAGTCATAGGAATCCTGCTCTTCAGAAGAATCCCCGTAGGAGTCTTCCTGACCATAGGGATCGGAGTCTTTTTTGTAGGGGTCACTTTCCTGCTCCCCGTAGCCTGAAGACTCTCCCTGGCTTTGGCTTTCATACTGATCTTGCTCCTGCGACTCATAGCCACTGTCCGAGGCAATCGCCTGTCCGCCGACCAGGACAAGGCTCGTGGCCAGCATGAGGAAAGCCGCCATCAAGCCGCTTTTTTGAATCATTGATCTGACAAACTGCATAAATTAACCTCCTAACATTTTGAGTTTCTGAATACAGTAAAATTCTAGCAAGCAGTATGCCACTGAATACAGTATGGCCATGCGCCCTGCAGCTCAGATATAATCAATTGATATCAAATGATTATCTAAGACAAGGGGCCGTGGGTTTTGTGTGTGAATCTGACACATGTGCAAGCGTGAAGGCTTCACAGCCCACATACATGTTCGACCCGTCCCATTTTTTTTTGACCCGGGCCAGGTCTCATGGTTAGTATTTCACAGATACGGACACGGGAAGTGCAGAAAACTGTCCATGGACTTAATTCATGGGAACAAAAAGTTTAATCCTTTTTATACCTTCTTACACATGGCATTGCGGGTACAACGTATGCAAAGAAGCGGGATGCGCCCCGGACCTTGGGGACTGAAATATTTGGTTTTATCTCTGGCAGCCGCAGCAGTGATCCTTGCTGTGGGGTTATTCCCGGACCCGGTTTGGGCCCGGGAAAATGAAGACCCGGTGGCTCTGCCCAGGTTCCCGTCCGTAAGCCCGGACGGCTCTGAAGTAATATTCAGTGCCGGCGGTGATCTGTGGCTGGCTCCGGTGGACGGCGGGGAAGCCAAACGGATGACCAGTCACCGCCTGGACGATCTGTACTCCAACTGGAGCCCGGACGGGGAATCAATTGTTTTTTCTTCCATGCGCGACGGGTACATGAATCTCTGGCGGATGAACCGGAGTGGCTCTGATCTGGAGCAGTTGACCTACAGTGACCGGTTTTTCCGCAATCCGGACTGGGGCCTGGATGCCCAGGACAACGAACTGATCACCTTTTCCGCTCTGCTGGAAGCCGACGTGTACAAGGAAGAAAGGCCGTACGGCATATCTCCAGCCGGCGGCCAGCATGAGCGGCTGCACCAGGCCTTTGGATCAGAACCCCGGCTTTCGCCAGACGGTAGCCGGATTGTCTTTACCAGGGGAGGGTACTATCACGGCTGGAGCCGCCGCGGCTACAAGGGCCCGGATGCTATGAACGTATGGACATACGAGATTAAGAGCAAGAGCTTCCAGGCAGTTACCCAACGGGACACAGACGACGGCGGGGCCAGGTGGATAGACAATAAGAGCATACTTTTCTTGTCCGCAAGGGATGGCGGGCAGGTCAATCTTTACCGGGCGGACCTTGACGGCGGAGAAAGGAGCATCAGCAGGCTGACGCATTTTACGGACCACGATATCCAGCATTTTGATGTCTCCAGAAATGGAAGCACAGCTGTTTTGCAGGTCTGGGACCGTCTGTATGTGCTTGATCTCCAGGATCCATCAGCAGGTCCAAAGCCTTTGCGCTTTTGGGTCGGAGACGTCAGAGGCACAGGCAGGACACTGAAAAACATTGGCTCAGAGGTGACTGAAGCCGCCCTGAGCCCTGACGGTATGGTCATGGCCTCTATAGCCTACGGCAGAGTCTACATCCGGCATATGGACAGACACAGCCCGACCATGGCTATTACCCCTGACACCCACGCCCGGCACAAGGATCTGGCCTGGTCCCCGGACGGCCTGGACTTGTATTTCAGCAGCGATCACGACGGGACCTCATCCATTTACAAGGCCAGTGTGGATCTGACCAGGGAAGAGATCAGGCAGGGATATGCAGAATCACTCACAGCCCAGCAGATGGCAGAAAGAAAAGGGGGCACAACAGAGGAACAAGCCAGGCCATTGGCCTTTTTGGATTTTCCGGCTAAGCGGCAGGCCGGACAGGGCCGGTCCGAAGAGCTTGATAGAGGTCACACAGATAACAGTCAGGAAGAGCCGGGAAAAGAAGATCCTTTTGCTCCGGCTCAGCCGGCGGATCCGGTCTCCCCTTCGGACCCGGAACCGTTCTCCGAGCCTCTGACAGTGCCATATTCCAGGGCAGAACCCGCACCGGACTCCGGAACTGAACAGCTGGAGGACGAGCAGGCAAAACGCGATCCAGCCCGCTGGCACGATGCTGTGCGCTTCAGTGTAGTCCCTGTTGTGGCCCAGGACGTTAACGACCGGGATGTCTCCCTGTCTCCAGACGGATCCCGGATGGCATTTCGGCGGGGCAGAGGGGATCTGGTGGTCATGGACCTTGAAAGCGGGCGCACTACCCTCCTGGTCCAGGGCTGGGACCAGAGCATACACTGGCGCTGGTCTCCGGACGGAAGATACATTGCCTATGCCCAAAACGATATGAACTTCAGCAGCAATATCTTCATTGTTCCGGCCAACGGCAGCAAAGATCCGGTGAATATCACCCGGCATCCGCGAAACGACCTTAATCCACGCTGGTCTGCCGACGGCCGGATTCTGACCTTTCTTTCCGATCGCGCAGACCAGACCTACGGTCTGTACCGGGTCTTTCTCGATCCGAGGCTGGAGAACCTCTCCCGGCGCGATCTGCACCACTATTATGATCAGCAAAAGGCAGAGGCCCAAAAACGTTTGCCCCTTCCGGCCCGGATGCAGGAGGCCGGGCCCGGTTCAGAACAAGAGGCCGGGAATGTTCCAAATCTGGAGCTTGAAACAGCATGGCACAGGGTTACGCGGGTCACACAGCCGGATACGAACCAAACCCAAAACGAAATGACTCCGGGCGGAAACCGGTATGTCTTTAATGATGGAAAGCAGGGGCTTGTGGCTGTGAACTGGGATGGCTCCGGACGCAAGCGGCTGGGACCGGCCGCAGATGTCCAGCACCTGGATGTCACAGGGAGCAGGGTGGTGTATATATCAGGTGGCCGGGTAGCTGTGGCTGATCTTGACGGCGGGGGGACCAGACATCCGTCCATATCAGACACTCTCCTCATAGACCGCAATAAGGAGTCAATGCAGAAGTATCGGGAAACCGCGCGGGTCATTGGGCTGGGCTTTTATCGTCCGGATATGAAAGGCCTTGATTGGCCGGCCCTGGTTGATGACTACGCAGAGTTGATAGCCAAGACCAGCACGCCCAGTGAGTTCAGCGATGTGACCAACCGTCTGCTCGGAGAGCTGGCCGCCTCCCACATCGGAATCTCCAACCCCGGGCCGGGCCAGGACATCCGCCAACCATCAGGCCGGCTGGGGATTGACTGCGAACCGGTAACACTGGATGACGGGACCCGGGGGTTCAGGGTTCGCAAGGTAATGCCCCGCAGTCCCGCCAGCAGGGAACCCATGCGCCTGCAGCCCGGGGATGTGATTACCGGGATCGACATGCAGGGATTTGGGAAAAAAGACAGCCTGCTTAAAAGGCTGCGGGGCAAGGTGGACCAGGAAGTCATCGTTGCCTTCCGCCGTCCTGTTGATGGGACACATATAACGTACAGGGCTCTGATGACCCCGGTATCCTATAATGAGTTCGCGCGCCTGCGCTACGACGCCTTCAGGGAAAGATGCCGCGCTAAAGTCGCGGAAATCTCGAACGATCGTTTGGGCTACATCCATATCCAGGCCATGAACCAGGCCTCTCTGGAGGAGTTTCAAGCCAGACTGTATGCATCTGCCCAAGGAAAGGAGGGCCTGATCATTGATGTCCGGAACAACGGCGGAGGAAGCACCACGGACAGGATACTGACCTCCATAATGGCCGCTGATCACGCCTATACAGTGCCGGCAGGCGCGGACCCTGACAACACAGGGCATTATCCTCAGGACAGGCTGGATGCGCCGCGCTACACTCTCCCGGTGAACATGCTGGCAAACCAGAAGAGCTATTCCAACTCCGAGATCCTGGCCCATTCCTTCTTATCCCTGGACCGGGGTACTCTGGTGGGTACCAGGACCTATGGAGGGGTGATATCAGCAAATATCCACAGGCTTGTTGACGGAGCAACAGTGCGTGTGCCCTTCAGGGGCTGGTACCTGCCTGACGGAACCGACATGGAGCACAACGGGGCAGTCCCGGACCTGAAAAAAAAGCAAAGGCCCCAAGATGAGGCGGCCGGCAGGGACAGGCAGCTGGAGGCGGCCGCAGAGAATCTTATGGACCGGATAAAGAGAAATTAAATCGTGTGCTTCCGGCAGGCATGTATAAGTAGCAACAGCGGGCGCTTAGATTGCCCGGCAGTGTCTAGAGCTGGGATCTGACCAAGTCAACTATTCACTGCAGTTCAATTCAACAGGCTGGGGCTTTTTAGGCCAGATCAGCAGCCCATGGGATAACTCAAGGGGTAGACAAGATCAGAAGGGAACCGGCCCAGGGAGCCATGTCCATGCCCCGGATTGGCTTCAGGCGGAGCGAAAGCACCATGGAAGGCAGGCCTGCGGGTCCTTAGCCAGCTCTTTGACATTTTGTAAAAGCCAGGTCAAATA
>CAZLUR010000146.1:0-5448 GCA_964562725.1 uncultured Desulfohalobiaceae bacterium
ACCACATTGAAAAGTTGACTGAAGTGGAAGGTATTGCAGAAAAGCGAATAGAGATAATCAAAAAAGCCTGGCAAGAGCAACAAGAGATACGCCAGGTCATGCTTTTCCTACAAAGTCATGGTGTCTCTGCCACCTATGCTACTAAAATATTTAAGACATATGGTAATGATTCCATCCAGATTGTTCAGGAAAACCCCTACCGTTTAGCCACAGACATCTTTGGTATTGGCTTTATCACTGCTGACAAAATCGCCCAGAAACTGGGATTTTCTGTTGAGTCAGAGTTCAGGATCCAGGCCGGCATCCTTTATGTTCTGCATCAGCTTTCAGGCGAGGGGCATGTGTACTACCCTAAGCAGGAGCTAATCCCTAAGAGCACTGAAGTGCTGGAAGTTAGTTCCAGCTTGGTGGACAAGGCCTTGGCCACCCTCAATGCAGACCAAAAGGTCGTGATAGAAACTCTTACCTCCACAGAAGGGGACGAAGAACATGAGGCTGTCTACCTGGCCAAATATCATTTCTCAGAAACCAATATTGCAAATAAGCTCAAAAAATTAATCAAGGCCCCTAAGTCCATACGCCAGGTCGATACTGAAAAAGCCTTGGACTGGGTGCAGCAAACATACTCTGTCAGCCTGGCTCAAAAACAGGCAGAGGCTGTGCGCAAAGCATTGCAGGATAAACTTCTGGTTATCACCGGTGGACCAGGGACAGGTAAAAGCTTTTTGCTTAATGCCGTCCTCAAAATTGTATCTCAGCTAAAGGCCAGGATTCTCCTGGCTGCTCCCACTGGCAGAGCTGCCAAGCGCATGAACGAAGCCACTGGCTTTGAAGCCAAGACAATACATAGGCTCCTAGAGTTTGACTTCCAGAAGGGAGGATTCAAGAAGGATGAGGAGCACCCATTAAACTGTGATTTGTTGATAGTGGACGAGATGAGCATGGTGGACACAATACTTATGCATCATCTACTCAAAGCTATTCGGCTGGACACCACCTTGATTATGGTCGGAGATGTCAATCAACTGCCTTCTGTAGGCGCAGGCAATATTTTAAAGGATATAATAAGCTCTGGTTCAGTACCTGTTGTTGAACTAAACGAAATATTTCGTCAGGCCCAGGAGAGCTCCATTATTGTTAATGCCCATCTGATCAATCAGGGCCAGCTTCCCAGACTTACCCCAAGGCAGGACAAGCTGGATGATTTTTTCTTTATGCAGGAAGAGGATCCAGAGAAGGTGCTGGAGAAAATCAAATTTATTGTCACCGAGCGCATTCCAAAACGCTTTAAGCTGGATCCTGTAACTGATGTGCAGGTCATCTCTCCCATGAACAAAGGCCTGGTCGGAGTCAGCAACCTGAATACCAAGCTCCAGGAATGCCTGAATCACAGTGTCCAGGAGCTTGTACGTGGGGGCAAAACCTTCAGGGCAGGCGACAAGGTCATGCAGATCAAGAATAACTACGACAAGGAAGTCTTTAACGGGGACATTGGCAAGATTTTCAAGCTGGATCTTGAGTTGCAGGAATTGAAAGTGCGCTTTGATGATAGAGTTGTGGTCTATGAGTATGCTGACCTGGACGAAGTGGTTCTGGCCTATGCAGTGAGCATCCACAAATCACAAGGCTCAGATTACCCGGCCGTGGTTATGCCCATCCTGACCCAACATTACATAATGTTGCAGCGCAATCTTCTCTATACAGGCATTACCAGGGGCAAGAACTTGGTTGTACTAATTGGTACAAAGAAGGCTCTGGCAATAGCGGTCAATAACGCCAAGACTCAGCAGAGGTATACTTTTCTGGAGGGGAGAATGAAGAACCTATAGCTTAGGTACTCTGACATAAGAACTTTAGTAAAAAAGTTACAGCATCGCTCATCCGGCAACAGAATAGTCATAAACTAATCACTTCTTCTCAAAAAAAGCTATGTATATCACAAACATAATGATTGCCAGGGCCAGAATCTCAACAAACACAATGTCCTCCAGGGAGACCTAATGAAGAGGCAGGGGCAGGGACCTGCAAATGATCTTCTATTTCTATTTGCCCTGGCTCTGCCCAGAGGCCGAATCTGCCGCACATATTTTCTTGCGTTTGGTCCAGGCCTGCTCCAGCAGACCCATAGCCTCCTGCAGTTCATAATTGTAAGCCAATCTTTCAGTGGCTTTCTCCAGCCTGCCCGGGCAGTCTTCCAGCCTATCTACTAAACTCCCCAGGCGGGACAGCTCCGCCTCCTGCCTTTTCTTTGCCGCCCGTTCAGCCTGCTCCCGGCTTTGCTTCCTGAAAATGACTGCTGGTTGCTTCTCTGCATCCTCAGCTTGCTCTAGGGACTCTTCTGACTCTTTGCCGACCAGTTGGCTCAGCTTGTCAGTAGCCCTGTATTTGCCGAATCCCAGCCTTTCAGCGTAGCCCAGCCTGTGCAACTTTGAAGCGCAGTCTGCGATATTCTTGCGGGACAGCTTTTCTCCCAGCCTCTCCTGCAGGGAATCAAGATCTGCATCCTGGCCATTAGAAGAGACCCTTTGGATCTCCCTGGCTATCTGCCCCAGCTTTGTAGTAAAATCAAGTGCTTGCATCTTTCAGTCCCTGAAAGCACATAGCCTCATGTGTCATTTATTCAGCAAATACAAAGTTTTTTTCATTTTCAAGCCGTTAAAGCAAACAGTTACAACGCCTTACATCACCGGCAGCAAAAGCAAAGCGAGGATCGAGCTGCGCTTTTGCTGCCGCGTGCATGTAATTGGTTATGTTCGTTTGTTTACCAATAAACGGGGTCATTGAATTCCTTAACGCACAGGGGACGTTCATTAATAGTTGGAATTGGCTCTCCCGTTAAAGATTGGCCAAGCCAGCCAAAAGGCATTGAGAGATTTAGCGGAGCCTGAATTACATTTTTTGAAAGCACCTGAAACCCTACCTTTGAATAAAAGGATGGATCTCCATATGTGACAGCAACATTAACAGAGCGCCTTTTAAGTTCATTAAGCCCGTAATTGATTAATGCCTGACCGATTCCTTTTCCCTGATATTCAGCGCTCACTGCAACCGGGGCAAGCATGTAAACCTGAATAGGCTTGCTAAACTGAAGGCGAGTGAAGAAAATAGAACCAATGAGCGTTTCATTTTCATATGCACCGAAACAGAATATTTCATTATTGTCGATGTTTGATGCCAACTGTGAAGAAAGCTCACCAATCAATCGCCCTTCCTTTTCACCCTCTGATGAGATGAATACAGATGTAAACAGCTCTGCAATTTCTCCATGTTTTGATTTGTCCAGAACTCGGTGAACCATGCCTTACCTTCCAGGACTTCTGCGCTCATTGCTTTGGAGCATAACGCAAAAAATCACGGGCCGGGGGGCGAAATACGAGAACGGACTATGAACGAAAACGATAGATAAAAGAAAGCCTTTAATCACGGCGCGCTGTAGCCCGGTCCAGTGCATTTTATTGTTGGCCGATAAATTCAGTGAGGAGATCCGCATTTGTCGCAGCTATATACTGTCTTCTGTCGGCAGTGACAAAAAGCTCTGCCTGCCATTCTATTGCACATGCTATATGCAATGCATCCATAGTTCTTAATACATTCGTTTCCAAAAGCTTTATTGAATAAGAAATGACAGCAGGGGTAACCTGAAGGATAACAGCATCATGGACATCTTCCATCAATTGTCTTTTAATTGTTCGATAATCATCAGTTGACAGATTATCTTCACGTCGTCTTCGATTTATTCCCGATATTATTTCAGGGACTAAAATTGTACATAGGCCCAATTGTGAAGCATTCTGTAAAAAATGATCAATTTTATCACTGCCCACTTCAAGGACATATCTTTTTGCAAGTGCAGAAGAATCGGTTAAAACCTTCATAACTCAGGCTCACGCTCTTCCAGAATTGCTGACGAAAGATCGCTCCCTTTAATTTGCAGGCGAGTACTCTGGCGTTTCCATGACGGCACTTGTACGGAATTATCCGCAAAAGGGACTATTTCTGCAATAGGCTTTCCCCGCCTTAAAAGGACAATAGTCTCACCATGTTCCACTTCCGTTATGAAGTTGGAAGCTTGTTTTCTGAAATCTGTGAATGATATCGTTTTCATATCGCACCTCCTTATTTTAATGTACATTTAAGTGTACACATTCAAGGACATAGTGTCAAGCAGTACTTTTGGGCCAACGCCTGGGCTAAGCCGCCGGTTTGGAGCGGCAGCGGAAAACCGGTTGGCTTGAGCCCTTGGCCGACCCCAAACCCCATAAGAAAAGCGACTCTTCCTGAAAAAAATCTTAGAACAGCCATTTTGATATCAAAATGGCTGTTCTAAGGCCAAAATCAGGGGCTTTTTGGGAGATTTTCTTTAAATATTCAATGACTTGACCAGGTCCGACCCCGGATTAAATAAGGAAGCCGCATGAGTCAAACACCAGATTTGACTATAACTCAACAGAGAGTTATTAATTGCATAGTTATCGTTATCTGCTGCCTTGCAGAGTCCGGGAATGCCCTCACGCAAGTTAGGGAATCGAAAAGTAAACATTATATTTGAAAAGGAGATGTCCATGACATTAGGAAAACATTTTGTTCTGCGCACCTGCTTAATCCTTACAGCCGCTGTGATATTCGCAGCGTCTTATGTATCCACGTCCCAGGCATGTACCCGTGCACTCTATGTCGGCAATAGCGATTTGGTTATCACCGGACGCTCCATGGATTGGCCTGAGAGCATGGACACCGAACTCTGGCTCTTCCCCCGGGGCATGGACCGTGATGGTGCCGCCGGTCCAGAGAGCGTGACCTGGACATCCAAGTACGGCAGCCTGATGGTATCCATTTACGACAGTGGATCTGTTGACGGCATGAATGAAAAGGGACTAGTCCTGAACGGACTCTATCTCGTGGAGTCCGACTACGGCCCGCCTGACAACCGCCCGACTATATCCATCATGGCTCTGGGGCAGTACATACTGGACAATTTCGGCAGCGTGGCTGAAGCCGTAGAGGAGATGCAGAGCGACTCCATCAGGGTCATTGCTCCGACCTTGCCCAACGGGATGGGTGCTCAGGCCCACGTGTCCCTCTCGGATCCCACCGGGGATTCGGCTATCCTGGAGTACATTGACGGCGAACTGGTCATTCACCACAGCAAGGACTACAAGGTGATGACCAACTCTCCCAGCTATGATCAGCAGCTGGCCATCAAAGAATATTGGGAAGGTGTGGATCCTTTGACCTTCCTGCCCGGCTCGGTTCGGGCAGCTGATCGCTTTGTCCGCGTCTCGTATCTGATCAACAACATCTCCAAGAAACCGGATAAGAATACCATGTCGGCCGTACCTGGGGGCACCTTCGAGAATCAAGCCGTGGCCAGCGTCCTGAGCGTGATGCGGTCCCTTGGCAAACCCTTGAGTATGACCAGCCCCTCAAAGCCGGACCTTTCCTCATCCC
>CAZLUR010000147.1:0-5430 GCA_964562725.1 uncultured Desulfohalobiaceae bacterium
CTCGGCCCTTAGAAGGGGAAGGCGCTGCTCCTGTTGCTCTGCGGGCTGCGAGAGCTCATGCAGGATCTTCTCTTCAGTCTTCTTCCCGAAGCCCTTGAGCTCCCGGATCCGACCCTCACTGGCGGCCTTTTTCAGATCCTCGGGGCCGGTGATCCCCAGCTCCCGGTACAGGGCACTGACCTTCTTCGGACCCAGCCCCTCCAGCTCCAAAAGCTGGAGCAGCCCGGAGGGGAGCTTCTCCCACTGCTTCTGCAGGGCGCTCATCTCACCTGTACGCACCGCCTCCTCGATCTTTGCTGCCAGTTCCTTGCCCACCCCCTGGATGCGGGTCAGGTCCTCCCCTTCCTGGACCATGTCCGATAGCCGCCTGGGATAGCCGCCCACGATGCGGGCTGCGTTGCGATAGGCCCGCACCCGGTACTGGTTGGCCCCCTCGATCTCCAGCAGATCAGCCAGCGTAGTGAACATGGCTTCCAGATCACTGTTGTGCACCGGCATAACGCGCTTTATACCTCCCCGTGAACCGCTCTTCACTCCCGCCGAAGCGGAAGTTTCTCCAGCCTACTCCATGGTACACCCGGACCGAGCGCTTTTCAACACATTCAGGCTTCCGTCATTGCCATATAATTAAGAAATCAAAAAGCCTTTAATACTTCCCCTGTCCAGCAATTCAGTCTGCTGGATTGAGAACCTGGATATCTTCGCCAAAATCAGGGCACAAGCCTGACAGGCAAGAATTGAAAACATGCTGCTTTGAGCAGCAAAACAGCAAAAAACAAACATCTCCTAACCTTTCCAGCTTTGCACCTTTGCCGCGTGCAAATGCAAAAACATATTGGCACAGACCACCAGGGCCAGACCACAAGCAGTAGCAGCCACCCACCGCTCCCCAGCAATGGATAGAAGCAACAAAGTGGAAAAAACCGGAGTTAAATAGGCCAGGGCAGTGGTAGACTGGGAACGATTCCATCTGACTCCAAATACCCAGGCCATTTCCGCAAGCACGATCACACAAGTAAGGCTAAAACCAGCTTCCAGCCCAGATCCTGCAGGGACTTAATGGTTTCAGCCCGCCTTATGACGACTCCATTGCCGACGGTCATGCAGACGCTGATTGTCTCGATGGCTTTGTCCTGCTTTAATCCAGCCCTGGTGTCATTGGCATACACCACGATATTGGAGTCGATGAAGCAGCGGATCAAGGCACCTGCTCCCACCTGGCGTGGGCTTCTTCCCGATCGAAGACAAACCCTTCGGGGCTTGAGCCCCCGAAATCACGGGCCAGCCTCCCGAATTCCCGGGCGCACGATTCTCTGTCCCCACCCGAGGTCAGCTCTTCCAGATAGCGGCGGATCATCCGGTTGAGGCTCGTCCCATGCCGCACGGCATATTCCCTGGCCTTTTCCACAAGCTCCTTGTCCACGGAGAGCGTAATATTCATTGCACAGTCCTTTAACACATATTACACTAATGTGTTAATAATATACACCACTCCCAACTCCGATCAAGCCCAAGAGTGCCTACATCGCCATGAAAAGGCTTGCCCCTCACATACTTCCGGCTGGATGCAGCAAATGAAGGATTCCACCTCGCGGCACCGCCTCACCCCTGTCACCTCCGGGATGCGCATCTCGTCCTCCCCTCGGGGCCAGGATCACTCCCCAATCTTCTTGAACTTCTCCGGAGGCGCGCCGCACACGGGACATTTCTTGGGAGCCTTCTTCTCGTTCACATAGCCGCAGAACTGACAGACATGATAGGCCGTGATCTCACCGCGCATGACGTGGTACATGGCCTGATCGTACAGCTTGGCGTGCTTCTTCTCCACATCCCGGGCATAACTGAAGGTAAAGGCAGCTGCGGTCTCTCCCTCCTCTTGCGCCTCGCTCAAGAAATTAGGGTACTCGTTCTCGCTGATAGAACTCTCTCGCTGCAGGGACTCCATCAGATTGGTTTCTGTGTCCTTGACCACCACGTCCCTGAGCAGATCCATGTGCCTGGTGGCGTGCACCCGCTCCGCATCCGCGATAGCACGGAATAGGAGAGCGGCCTGCTCTTCGCCCTCCTCATCAGCCCTGTCCGCGTACGCCAGCAGCCGGAAATAGGCCTTGGCCTCACCCACAAAGGCGGAGTACACATTCTCCTGCGTTTTCTTCTGCATAATTGCCCTCCAATTCAGCTTCAAGCAAAGGTTTCGCCCAGCTCCGGCGGAAATACCTGCCGCATATGCGCTTGCTCCCGGAGGTCACCTCCTGCTCACCCCGAAGACAAACAGGCCCCAGGCCAGGAGGAAGGCCACTCCGCCTGGCCCGGAGCATTCGCCTTCATGCAGCAGGTGAACTAGTGATGAGGATACAACAGACTGTTGTTCGCGCTCTCGGTGGATTCCCCGTGGGCCGCTAACTCGAAGCTGCCCACCTCATAGGCGAACTTGCCGCCCTCGAGCTTAAAGTAGACTTTGATCCAGCGGATATGATGGGCCGGGGTGTTATGGTGCTCTATCTCCTTGCCCAGGGAGACCTTGACCTCGAACACCTCATTGGCGTTTATTAAGTCAGGCATTCGATCGCTGGAACGTGCTTTTCCCTATTCCAGTCCTTGGTTTAATAATGAAAGCAACATATCGAAGACTAGCGATAATGTCAATCAATCAAAGAGCCTATCCCTATATTCCGATGGGCTCCATTGCGCAAGTGATACGATAGTCGGCTAGCCTGGGAAAACTGACCATCCATGGACATAACAGCGGTCACTCTGCTATGCTTGGTAATCGGGCAACTCGCGATGCTGGGAAGCTCCCGGAAAAAAAGGACGCTCTCAAGCTCTTCACCGCCCATAGAGAATCCACCTGCAACAGGAGCGGATAATCCCCGCCATGAACCGCAAGCCTTCCAACATACTCCTCACCGGCAAGCCCGGAGTGGGCAAGACTACGCTGGTGCAGACTCTGTGCCGGCAGCTGGAACCGTACAATCCTACCGGCTTTTATACCACGGAAGTACGGGACAGGGGCAAACGCCTGGGCTTCGAGCTGGTGGGCCTGGACGGTGCAAGAATGACTCTGGCTCATGTGAATATGGCCGGAGAGGACAAGGTGGGCAAATACAATATTCCTTCGCATATCAAAACTTCTGGTATTCTTTCTTCAGTCTTTCAAACAGATTGCAGAGCGCAATATAGCCTGGATCAGACCTGTGCGGGTACTTCCTGGGGTCCTTCAAAACATCCTTGATTACATCCAGCAGGCAATCAAAATCCCAGGAGTACAATTCAATTGGCCGCTTACCCTTGTAATTCTCTATGCGCCTATCCAAACCGAAGGCTTCTGCCATATAAGGGGTATGCCGCTGAAGCTCTTCCAGCTCCCTTCCACTCATCAAAATATTCAGTTTGATGTCATGCTTACCTGGTTTTATCACGATTTTTTCCTGGTTGGTTTTAAAAAGAATGAAAATTATAAATGCCGGCTACCAAGGGCGGAAAGGCGAGACAATCCGAAGACCGGATATCCACCTGTTGTTTTTTTTCTTCATATTCAGCTCCTACTTCAACGTATCATAGTAGAAGTCCTCTAGATAGCTCAGTACTTGCTTGAGATCAGTTTCATTAGAACTCTCAATACTTCTGCCAATATGCTTGCTGTATATCATTGAGATTCATGGCCAGCTAGCAACGAAAGTTTTTGGACTTTTTTAGTCAAAGCTTCAGCGGACTGGATCAGGAATGTCCATTCTATCCAATCCTCATGGGCTTGAATACTATCTGGCATGTTGGATGCAAAAGCCTCATATGAGGAGTGGTACTTTTGTTCGAGCTCATTGATCTTTTCCTGCAGCTCTTGCAGTCTTTTCTGGTTATAAGACATTCTCTTGAAAGCCACTTCTTTCAGGGCTTCCACATAAAGCGCCTGATCTGTATCTTGCACTAGCTCTTTAAGATCATTCGGGATCTCTAATGATATCTCGGCCATCTATTTCAACCTCCTGCATTGAGGTAGTTATCTTGATATTTGGATTTATGTGAGCTATCCACTAATCTTGCGCACCAACTGATATTCCTGATCAGGCTCCTTGATCCCTGGCTCAAGATTTGAGTCTCCCCCTTTCCGGGTCAGCTCCGCCAGGATCTCGAACAGTTCGTTCAGCTGCTTGACCCTCTCTGGCGGGATATCTTCCAAGGCTAACCTTAGCCTGCCTCCGCCTGGCACTTCCAATTCTAACAACTCCAACAAATAAATAGCAGCAATTATCCTGAATATTGGCAATGTTGTGAAAGCTCGAGCATATCAATACTGGGTATACTTGCTGCTTTTGCCCCGCACCTGATGGGCAAGATACTTCCTAGCATTCTTCTCAATCTTGTCCTGCGCAGCAGGGTCGGCTTTGCCTCTATTTCATTGGGCAAGCCTTAGAACCTCCATTTCATATCCAAAGCGGGCTGTGCCCGCAACCCAATAAAGAAAAGAATTTTTTGACAGGATTAAGAGACTGATTAAGATAAAAACATTTTGTCCTGGCCGGAAGCCAGGCCAAAAGGTTGTCACTCGCCTTTGGCGATTGCTAATGCAATCTGCGGCTTCCGGCCGCTGATTGCTTATCCTGCTAATCCTGTTAATCCTGTCTAAGTTTCTTGTTTTTTGTGACAGCATTTGAGAAGTAAGCAGTTTTTTCGAAGCTTCGCCGACAACCTCGATACTTCTAACAAACGCCCCTTTCAGAGTTTCATCTCTGACAAAAGATTCGTAATCCATATTTGAAACCTGGCCCAGAATATAGTCGATTTCGTCGAGCATGTGGCGTATGTATTCAGGCGGCGACAGGGACACGTTCAACCTCCTTTAAAATATGGGGTCCGATGTGCGGACTGAGACCTTCCGGGGTAACAACTTCGACTCTTCGCCCCAGAATTTCTTCAAGAAGGAAAGATACGTCCATGAAATTATCAAAGGTATGGTTTTCAGGGGTAAATTCCACGAGGAGATCGATATCGCTCGAAGCGGTCTGTTCACCACGTACAAATGAACCAAACAGCCCGATACTTGTGACGCCTAGAGATGAAAGCCGCTCCCGTTGCTCCAGGATACGTTTAATCAGGTCTTCTCTAGTGGTGACCTGGTTTTCCATTTTTTTTACCTCCCTTTCGCCCAATTCTTCCGCCAAGATACCATAAAAAATTGAATGACGAGGAACATTCTCTATGCGCATTTTCGATAAGCCCTTTCTCTTGAAGATGCTGGACCATCCGACTGGAACTTGTTTGCATATTTTTTATTTGCTGACTTATGCGCCGCAAAAAGTCAATGATGGATTCAAGTACCCATACAGGGTGGTCATTTCCATACGCTTTGTTGCACATTTCGCGCTTGACCTGAAGTGTGCAAAGGTTCTGCAAAGTCTATTCGAGTTCACCAAAGACTCTGAACATATTGAT
>CAZLUR010000148.1:0-5383 GCA_964562725.1 uncultured Desulfohalobiaceae bacterium
GACCCGGAGAGCAGATGGTCATTCGGGGTGGGAATGTACAATGAAGGAGGAACAGGAACGGATTATGGATCCTTGAGGGTGAATAACGATGTGATGGGACCCGGGATTGGAATCACCAACATCGAATATTATTCGCAGTTCAGCTACATGAAAGTCACCCCGACTGTTGCGTATAACCTTACGGATAGCCTGTCGGTGGCCCTGTCTCCGAATGCGGGCTATTCCACCATGCGGATGAAGATGCCTTTTTATGAGCCTTCCATGAATCGTTTCTGGGCTGCGGACATGGACGGAGACGCCATCAGCCTGAGTACCAAGGTGGGCCTGCTGTATAATCCTTCCGATGATTTGGGGTTCGGAATTGCCTACTCCACTCCTGCGGATATCGACATCAAGGGCGATGTAACCATGACGGCTCCCACGGGAGATATTCCCGGAATGCCCCAGCAGTCTCTCATGAAGGGCGATCTGGAGATGAACATCGGATGGCCCCAATCCATTAAGGCAGGCGTGTTCAGGAGGATAAAAGGCCTTGGCGGCCTCCTCCTGGCCTTTGATGTGGAGTGGCTGAACTGGTCCGCCTATTATAACAAGATCCCTGTCAAGATGACCCATGTGACCATGAACGGTTGTTCGGCCCCCGACAAGACCTACGAGATGAATACGGATTGGGACGATCAGTGGGTCTTTAAACTGGGGGTGGAATATCCAGTCACGAAGCGACTCAGACTGAGAACGGGTTACGTCTACGGCAAAAACCCAGTGCCTCCGGAAGGCTCACTGGCGGTGATGAATCCCTTTGTCGAACATCACATTACTGGAGGACTAGGGTATTTTATTGGCAATCATTTTGAATTCAATACGTCAGTTGTCTATGGGATCCAAAACGACGTCAACGTAGGAGTCAACCACAACATATCTCCGGATATGGTGAACAGCACGACAGGGATGGAATTTGTCTCCATGTCTATGATGTTGTCTTATAAATGGTAGGGAAAAATGATACAACAAGTCTCAAAATACTTACAAAGATATCTGCCCTTCATTATTTTAGTAGACCTCCTAGCGGCCATAGCAGTAGGGAGCAGGTATCCCGACCTGGTCCATTCCTTGAAGCCGCTTATACCCTATGGGATGATGCTTATGCTGGTTCCCATAATGATGGGCATCGCGATCAGGGAGTTGAAGCAGATCGCCACCGACAAAAAAGTAATTTTGATCGCGGTGCTGATCAATTTTGTACTCTCCCCTGTAATCGCTTATCTCTGGGCCGAGCTGTTTTTTTCAGGACTTGACCCTAAGTTTATTGCCGGATGGATTCTCAAGCTAACAGTTCCCTGCAGCGGGATGATGGTCGCCTGGACCGGACTTTCCGGCGGAAAAACAGAAGCCGCCCTTATAGTTCAGGTACTGAGCTTTCTGGTGGCAATTGTGGCCATCCCTTTTTGGTTGACTATCTTGGCAGGCAAATTTGTGGTCATAGATTTCTGGTTTATCGCCCAGCAGATATTCTGGATCATCATTTTGCCCATGATCGTGGGTATTGGGGCCAGAGAGGGCCTGATCATTCCCAAATACGGAAAAGAGGTGTTCAATAAAGAGATAAAGCCTTTTTTGCCGCCACTGGCAAGTATTGCCATGTTTTTCGTCATTTTTGTGGCCGTTTCCGGGGAATCGGTACTGATATTGAACAACCTGAATTTATTCTGGATTTTGGCGGTTTCCGTATTCATTGTATATCCGTTGCTGTTTTTGGTTTCAATTTTTGTTGCCAAGAGCTTTGGATTATCCTACGAATCCGGCATTGCTATCGGATTCGCAACCACAGCCAAAAATCACGGCATCACCCTGGCACTGGCTGCCACCACATTCGGCGGGCTTGCTGTTCTACCGCCTTCGATTGTGCCCATGTTCCAGGTCTTGCTTATGCTTGGCATATGGAAATTATCTCCATGGGTCAAGACATACTTTGAAAAATAAAGAATCCTGGCATGACTGTCCAGGCGCAGCCCCATAACTGCTCAGAACTTAAATGCCGTGGACTGCTCCTTTTTATGGCTAAAAACAGGTTTAGCAAGTCATAGCGCGGCAGGGCCTTTTGAACGCTTACAATTTTTTTCTTGACATGCCAGTCATGCATCTTTATTTTAATTATCCGATTAGCTAAATAAACAATTTTCAAATGACTAGGGGAATTGTAATGGAAAAGACACTCAAACAGATCAAGGCCCTTGCTGACGGCAACCGCCTTCGGGTGGTCATGGCGCTGAGCACGCACAGCGAGCTTTGCGTCTGTCAGCTCACCGAGCTTTTGCAGGTTTCAACGCCGACGGTTTCCAGACACATGAGCATCTTGCAAAATGCCGGGTTGGTTAAAAACCGTAAGGACGCCAGATGGGTGCATTATCGGTTGTCCGAAGACTTTCCGCAGGCGCTTTTAAACTGGGTAAAATCGTCAGTTTCCGACTCTCAGATCATTTTGCAGGATAAAGAGACGCTTGCAACCATCCTGTCCTATCCGGCAGATGAGCTATGCAGGGTCCGGAAACAGCAGCAAACATCAAATCCCATTGAGAATGAACATGAATATACGGTTTAACAAGGAGATTGCAAATGGATGAAAAAATAAAAGAGCTCATCGCCATCGGCGCATCAGTGGCGACCAACTGCCAGCCCTGCCTGACCCATCACGTGGACAAGGCCGATGAATTGGGCATCAGCGAGGCAGATATCCAGGAGGCCCTTGCCATCGGCGCCCAGGTGCAGAAAGGCGGTATGAAGGCCATGCAGCGGTTTATCGAAAAGTCCTTTGATGCAAAACCGGAATCAATGTCTTCGCAAAAGAAGAAAAAAGCCGGATCTCTGAAGGTATACGACCCGCCCATGTGCTGTTCCACCGGCGTATGCGGCACCAATGTCAGCGAGGAGCTCGTTGAATTCGCAGGAATGCTCAAAAAGGTGGAAGCTCAAGGCATCGAGGTCCATCGCTTCAACCTGTCCCAGGAGCCGCAGGCCTTTGCCGAAAACAAGGCCGTCCGGGAAACCATGGCCGAACTGGGCCATGAAGCACTGCCCCTGGTCTACGTAGACGATGAATTGGCCGTATCCGGCAGGTATCCGGACCCAAAGGAGTTGTTCGATCTGCTGGGAATCGATGAAACCATGGATACAGCCGATGCCGGGAAGAAAACCATACAGGGCGCAGGCGTGATCTCCCTGACAGACAATGTAGGCTCGAGTTCCGGGGAATGTTGTCCTGGAGGAGGTTGCTGCTGATGAAAGGGATCATGCAAAGCGCCCCGCGTTTCATTTTTTTCACCGGCAAGGGGGGTGTGGGAAAAACCTCTGTTTCCTGCATGCTGGCCATGGCCCTGGCGGATCAGGGGAAGAAGGTCCTGCTCATCAGCACGGATCCCGCATCGAACCTCGATGAAGTCCTTGAAGCGCCTTTGTCGGGCACGCCCTCTTCCATCCCCGGCTGCGATAACCTCCAGGCCATGAACATCGATCCGATGGATGCCGCGGAAAGGTACAAGGAGCGCATCTTAGGGCCCTATCGCGGGGTCTTGCCTGATGAATCCGTGGCCGCCATCGAGGAGCAGCTGTCCGGGGCATGCACTGTGGAAATAGCCGCGTTTAATGAGTTCTCCCGGGTAATCGGGGATGAAGACACTATGGCGGACTATGACCACGTGATTCTGGATACGGCCCCCACAGGCCATACCCTGCGCCTGCTTAACCTGCCCGCGGCCTGGAACGACTTTGTCCTTTCCAACCCCAGCGGCAGCTCCTGCTTGGGACCCATGTCCGGGCTCAAGGAGCAGCGCAGGATCTATGAAAGGGCCGTGGGCGCACTCACAGACCCCCAAAGAACGCTTTTGGTACTCGTGGCCCGGCCAGAGCCGATCACGCTGGAAGAGGCTGCCCGAGCCGCAGGCGAATTGGGCGATACCGGGATCAAGCGGCAGCACCTGGTTGTCAACGGAGTGTTTGAGAGCCACTCCCACGACCCGGTTGCCGCCGCATTCGCCAGGCAGGCCGCAAGCACGCTCGCATCTGTTCCCGAGCGACTCGCGGACCTCCCGCGCACCACAATCGGCTTCCGTCCCGACGGCCTTACCGGTCTTGCTGCCATACGAAAAGCCATCGAAGACAAGCCTGCGGCCGTGGATCCGGAACTCGGGAACAAGCTCCGGATCGAAGCCGAAAAAACCGGTGCGTCCAATGGGAACTGGGAAGAGATGATGGAGAGACTGGAGGCCTCCGGCAGGGGACTGGTCATGTGCATGGGTAAAGGCGGGGTGGGAAAAACCACCATGGCAGTAAACATTGCCGTTGAACTGGCCCGGCGCGGGCATCCGGTTCATCTTTCCACGACCGACCCGGCAGCTCACATCGACCAGATTCTCGATCAAGCCGTGGAAGGCCTGGAAGTCAGCCGCATCGATCCCAAAAAGGAGACCCACGATTACGTCCAGGGAGTTATCGAGCAAAAAAAAGAAATACTCTCCGACGAGGACATGGAGCTGCTCAAAGAGGAGCTGCGTTCCCCGTGTATAGAGGAAATCGCAGTTTTCCAGGCATTCGCCCGCGCGGTCGACCAGGGAAAAGACGGGTTTGTGGTTTTGGATACCGCGCCCACCGGCCATACCCTTTTATTGATGGATGCCACCGAGGCCTATCACCGGGAAGTGGAAAAAAATTCCGAAGGCGTATCCGCTGCTGTCAAACAATTGCTGCCACGGCTGCGCGATCCGGAGTTTACGAAAATTCTTCTGGTCACGCTGGCGGAAGCCACTCCTGTGCACGAGGCAAGGCGTCTTGAAGAAGATCTCTCCCGGGCCGGCATCCGGACATTCGGCTGGGTGATCAACCAGAGCTTCGCGCTCTCGGAAACCGACGACCCGACGTTGGCGGCACACGGTCTGAACGAGTTGGGCTATATCCAGGAAGTCCAATCGATTAGCAACGGCCGGGTCGCAATTTTTCCATGGGTGGCTGGTGTGGAAAACCAGCCTGTAGACCTGGTAAGATCGGAAAACCGGGCTGGCTAAGATACCTTTGGCCGGATTCTTTTGCTGGCCGCGTCCGTAGATTTTTTCAACTGCAAACACCGGAGGCTAAACAATGATTTCAAAAATTGAGAAAATTTTGTACGCAACAGACTTTTCCGAAAACTCCCGCTTTTCAATTGACTGGGCAATGGACTTGGCCAGAAAGTACGACGCGAAGCTGCTGGCGCTCAACGTGATAGAAGATGTCGCCGCCCTGGCGCCGAACATCCAGATGTATTTTACCACCGAAGAATGGGAGAAAATGAAAAAAAGAAATGAAACCGAAGCTATTGAACAGGCAAAACAGCGGCTGCAGTCATTTTGCGATG
>CAZLUR010000149.1:0-5023 GCA_964562725.1 uncultured Desulfohalobiaceae bacterium
TATGCCACGCCAGCCCCCCTTCAGATCAAGCAAAATCATATTGCCCTAGACCGGGCTGCTGAGCATAAGAAGCGATTATTTCCACTATTGACATATATCTATATTGTGACTATAATATGACTAAATAAATTTAACATATTAATTTTATTGACTTTTTCAGAATTCAAGCCTCGCCCAAAAAACTAAGCACATTCAATCACTGGCAGTTGAGTATTAAGGGTCATAAAAGAATGGGAATAGACAACAATAAGATTAAGAACAATCACGAAAGTCCACCAAAAGAATTTGTGAGCGCCAAAGTGAAATTTGAAGTTTATGGCGAAGAAATGATGGAAAAAGTTGTCAAATTAAGTGGTAACAGCGGAAGAATCTATCTTCCTCCTGACTGGGTGGGCCATAAAGTTAAAATAATTAAAATGGATTAAACAATATTAATATTGAATGGATTAGATTAATAGTTATGGACAATTTAGTA
Source organism: uncultured Desulfohalobiaceae bacterium (assembly GCA_964562725.1). Taxonomy (GTDB): domain Bacteria; phylum Desulfobacterota; class Desulfovibrionia; order Desulfovibrionales; family Desulfothermaceae; genus CAZBUB01. Next base: position 476 of record CAZLUR010000149.1, read on the forward strand.
GATAAAATTAACTTTAGAAGTATTACTTTAGAAGATGCTGAAGCACTAAAAAATATTGACGATGCAATTACAAACAGAGTTTCTGACATTGACTTTATACAAATTATTAAAGACCATAAATTAAAAAATGAAGAAGATACCAGCCTTATTGCTGAAATAGATGGAAAAGTTGTAGGTTATATGATAAGTTATATCATATATGGAGGATTTGGCTTAAACAAAGGAGCCTGGATAGCCACCTTAGGAGTTCACCCCAAATATATGGGTCAAGGCATAGGGAAAATGCTGGCCATGAAACTGTTTGAAACATACAAAGCAAAAGGTATTAAACACATATATACATCAGTAATGTGGGATTCAATAGATTTATTATCCTTCTTTAAAACATTGGGTTTTGACCGCAGTGCTTTTATAAATCTAAAAAAAGTACTTGAAGATTAATTTTTAATTGCTTCAGCAAACTCACAAAATAAATATAGAAGGGGAAAAAAATGAGGTATGCAGAGACAGGGATTAACTTGGAAGTTGATCTAACCCGGGGCAATATTGAAAAAGTGCAAACCGACCCCAAAGATACTGAGCAGCACTTGGGCGGGCTCGGGACCAACGCCAAGATATTGTGGGAAAGAGTGCCACCTGAGGTTGATCCCCTTTCCCCGGAGAATGTGCTGATTTTTGCCAGCGGCCTTTTGTGCGGCACGCCTGCAACTGGAGCTAATCGCACCATTGTATCCACAATATCACCCCAGACCAAGTTAATGGGCTATTCTATGATGGGCGGTTTCTTTGCATCAGAGCTCAAGCATGCCGGCTATGATAAAGTGATTTTCAGCGGCAGGTCTCCCAGTCTGGTCTATTTGTGGATCAACAATGATCGGGTGGAAATCAGGGACGCATCGCACCTGCAGGGCAAAGGCGCCCTGGTGACTGCTGAAATCATCCGCCAGGAACTGCAGGAGCCAGATGTCCAGGTGGCAGCCATTGGCCTGGCTGGTGAAAACAAGGTGTTTTACTCTTCCATTGAACACGGCAGGTCCAGTGCCAGCCGCAAAGGGCTGGGCGCTGTCATGGGAGATAAGGGCCTCAAGGCTATTGCTGTCCGAGGCACCAAGGATATCAATATTGCCCAGCCTGAAAGATTTATAGAACTTTGCCAAGAAGTCCTGGACTACATCCAGTGGCGAGCAAAAAACCCTGTAAAAAATGTGCCCCCCATCCTGGCCGGCCTGGGCTCCCCGCAAGAGATGGCCATCCATGATGAACAATGGCATACTACTGCGTTTTCCTGGGGCAATGCCCGCTACCGCAGGAAAGATTTCTGGACTGAGGAAAGGGAAGCAGAATGGAGCAAGGTCCAGGATCACGCAGTAGAGCGCTTGATCAGCTGTTACAACTGCCCCATGAAATGCGGCGCAGTCATTGCCTATCCTGCACTGGAAGTCTCCAAATACATGATGAAATGCTACTCTAAACTGACATATGTCATGGGAGCCATGACAGACAATCTGGAGTTTGGATTTCGCATTGCCGGTCTGGCTCAGGAGTATGGGCTGGATGCTTACACAGCGCCTCAGGTCATGGCTTTTGCAGTGGAACTCTACAACGACGGCATTTTGACAGACAAAGACCTGCCTGACTTTCCCCAGGATAATGAAGGCCGTTTTTTCTACCTCCTGGAAAAGATCGTCCGCAGGGAAGGCATAGGCGATGTGTTGGCCAAGGGCGTGCATTGGGCGGCCAAAGAGATAGGCAAGGGCGCAGAAGATTATGACCATAATACTATTAAGGGCCACGAACAGATCCCGATCAAACTGGGCATGCTAAATCCGATTTTCTTTTTGATGTTGTCTACTGGGGAGAAGATCAATATCACCCAGATAGAAGGCCAGATGCCCCAGGCCCCTTTCCCCAATAAAGAGGATCGGGAAGAGTTTGTGCAGGATTGGTTTCAGGTGCCCAGTGATACAATCAAGCAGTTTTTCCTGAACTGGGAGCCTCGGGGAGAGTACGCATTTCCTTATTACCCTGACTTTCAGACAGCCAGCGAAATCGTGGAGTGGCAAGAGACAATGCACTACATCGATGATGCCACTGGCATCTGTGCGGGCCTGTCCTCTTTCCCCATCAAGCCCCCCTACCACATCCACAACTTGCCGCTGATCATCTCGGCTGCTGCCGGGCTGGATCTGGACAAGGACAAATTGTGGAAAATCATCAGGAGAAACCGGATCCTGATCCGGGCCATCAATGTCAGAAGAGGCCTGAGAAGAAAAGATGACAGGCCGCCTGAGGACCACTGGAAAAAAAGATTTCCCGAGCTCGAAGCGCAGCTCCTGGAAGAGTACTACAGATTCAAGGGCTGGAACACAGATGGTATTCCCAGCAAACAAGCCTTGCAAGATCTGGAGCTGGATTACGTCAGCCAGGACCTCCTGCAAAGGGGCATATTAAAGGAGAGTGAAGGAACAACTTCTTCTCAGGAAGCTTCGCCCCAAGAATAATAAAGAGTGGAGGATTTAACCTTGAAAGATGAAAAGCAAAAGAAAACAGTAAAAAGGATCAACATCAATGCTGATCTGTGCAATGGCTGTAAGGCCTGCGAAATGATCTGCTCCGCTTTTCACGCTGCACCAAAATATAGCAGCAACAATCCAGGCAGAGCACGTGTCCGGGTCATTCGCGACCCGCTCAAGGACATATTTTTGCCTGTATACGCAGGCGAACATGCAGAAGCCGAATGCGCCGGCCGGGACAAGTACACTATTGGCGGCAAAGAGTATGAAGAGTGCGCCTTTTGCAGGGCCTCCTGTCCCTCCAGGGATGCTTTTAAGGAACCAGATTCTTCTCTGCCTCTGAAATGCGATATGTGTGAAGGCGAAGACGAACCTTTGTGCGTCAAGTGGTGCATTACAGACGCTTTGACCTACGAGCTCAGGGAAGAAGAGGGTGCAGAAGAAGAAAGGCCTGAAGAACTGGAGACCGGACTGGAAGCATTGATTACAGAACATGGGCTGCAGAAAGTCATGGATACTGTAACCCGTTTATCAGAAAAGGCCTAGAACTTTTGGGCCAAAATCAAGGACTTGGAAAAAATGGAAACTGTAGCACCCTTCAAAGAAGTTATAGATGAGATCAAAGGGGCTGGCGGAGATATATTCAAGCTCTGCTATCAGTGCGGTAAATGCGATACAGTCTGTCCCTGGAACCAGGTCAGGACCTTCAGCATGCGCAAGCTGATCCGCGAGGCCGCTTTTGGCCTGTCCGAGATTGAAGGCGAGGAGATCTGGCGCTGTACAACCTGCGGCAGGTGCCCTGAGCGCTGCCCCAGGGGAGTTAAGCAGATTGATATTTCAGTGGCCCTGCGCAGGATCGCTGCAGAATACGAAATCTATCCCACTGCAGTGCGGCCTGCACGCACAGCTCAGGCCAGTCTGATCTCCGAAGGCAATCCCTTACAGGAAGAACGCGGCAAGCGCGCTGACTGGGCCCAAGGGCTGGAGGTGAAAACCTTTGCCGAGGGTATGGACGTATTGTATTTTGTGGGCTGTTATTTCAGTTATGACCCCAGGATGAAAAAAGTGGCCCAAGCCACTGCCAACATCCTGAATCAGGCCGGGGTTGAATTTGGGATACTGGGATCCCAGGAGAGCTGCTGTGGTGAAAGTATCCGTAAAACCGGCAGCGAAGAAGTGTTTAAGCGCCTGGCCAAGGAGAACATCAAGACTTTTATAGATCACGGTGTACGCAGGATCCTGGTCTCCTCTCCCCACTGCTATCATACCTTCAAAAATGAATACCCTGAATTCATGGCCCACTTTGAAGTCGTGCATATGTCTGAGTTTTTACTTGAACTGCTGCAGGCTGGCAAACTGGAACTAAACCAGGAGTATGCCCGCAAAGTAACCTATCACGATCCGTGCTATCTGGGCCGGCATAACAATATCTATGCCCAGCCCAGGGAACTCTTGCAAAAAGTACCAGGACTGGAACTCCTGGAGATGCCGGAGTCTTTTGCAGACAGCTTCTGTTGCGGCGGAGGAGGCGGCAGGATCTGGATGGATACCCCTCAGGCTGAAAGGTTCTCTGATCTGCGCTTAAAACAGGCCAAAGAGACTGGCGCTGCAGTGCTGGCTACATCTTGTCCTTATTGTATCACCAATTTTGAAGAAAGCAGGCTGAACCTGGAGTTTGAAAATATCATAGAGGTCAAAGACATAACAGAAATCATCCAGCAAGCCTTGTAGGATGAGACAATATTGGCAATCAGGCCTTTGTCAGGATTGATTGCCTTGCAAACTAGAAAAGGATTGAAAGCAGTGCAAAAACGAGCTATGCAAGGAAATTTTGGAGATGTCATGGTTGTTGGCGGTGGGATCAGCGGCATTCAAGCCTCTCTTGATCTGGCTACTGCCGGCTTTAAGGTTTACCTTGTGGAGAAAGCACCTGCCATCGGCGGCCATATGGCTAGGCTGGACAAGACCTATCCCACGAACGACTGCTCCATGTGAATACTCTCACCCAAACTGGTCGAGGTCGGCCGGCATCCCA
>CAZLUR010000150.1:0-5003 GCA_964562725.1 uncultured Desulfohalobiaceae bacterium
AGCATGATCTTGCATACAGGCCGTAGGGGCGAATAATCATTCGCCCTCTTTTCTGACAGGAATGAAAATATGTCCTACGATCCGGAAATTCATAACCGCCGGTCAATACGTCTGCCCGGCTATAATTATTCGCAACCTGGTGCCTATTTTGTAACCATATGTACGCACAACCGGGCATGTCTATTCGGGGAAATTGTAAACGGAAAAATGATCGTTAATTCAATGGGACAAGTGGCTACCAGTTGCTGGGAAGAGATCCCCGCCCACCATCCGTATATTACCCAGGATGCGTTTGTTATTATGCCCAACCATGTGCACGGCATCTTGTATATTAATCTGCAATCTGGTGAAAATGTAGGGGCGAATGATTATTCGCCCTATACATCAAGGCCAACAGGAACATCAAAATCCCTCGGCTCCGTCGTACGAGGATTTAAAATCGGCGTGACTAAATGGGTGCGGCAAAATACGAAAACCAAAACCCTGTGGCAACGAGGGTTTTATGAACATATCATCCGCAATGATGACGATTTGAATATGGTCCGGGAATACATCCTGGCCAATCCGGAAAATTGGAAAAGGGACAAGCTACATCCAGTGTTCGGAAAAGAATCATGATTTGAGAAAGAGGGCGAAATATTTTTCGCCCCTATATTCTGAGTCAACCTCATAAACCCCAAATGGCGTAATCCATGACCCTGGACCTGACCGGCATCACCAACGAGAACGAGTTCTATACCCATCACTACCTCTCGGCCATCCTGGAGAACGACCTCAAGGATCTGTTCAAGGAATGGAACCGAAGGCACAAGGAAGAAGGCATCCCTACTCCTGCTTCCCTTGTGGGCGGCCTGTCCAAGGAGTATTTCCGACTGCGCAACGATATTTCCCAGGCCAATGACCAGGACACCCGACGTCAGCTCCAGGAAACCTTTCTGGAAAAGCTTGTCTCCGCCTTTGGTTACCCATATCAGCCCCAGGTCCAAGAGGGACTGGACAGGCAGCTTATTCCTGTGGCCGGTGAGATCTGCAAAGGCACAGGCGCGCCTGAGCTCTGGATCCTGCCAGCTGTGGACGGGTTTGGCCAGGAAGCAGTGGATCCTTTGGAGCTGTGCCCTCAACCTGATCAACTGGGCACCACCCTCAATGCCCAGAACCAGCCCTATGCCTCAGTAGGGGCGAATAATTATTCGCCCTCTGTGTCCCCCACCTGGCAGACCCTGCTCACCAAATCCATTTTTGCCAGGCAGGAGCCGCCCAGGTGGGTGATTTTGGCCGGCACTTCCCAGGTCCTGCTCATCGATCGGGCCAAATGGTCCCAGAAGCGCCTGCTGCGCTTTGATCTAAGCGAGATCCTGGCCAGGCGCGAGGAATCCACCCTGAAGGCCATGGCCGCCCTGCTGCATAGGGAAAGCGTCTGCCCGGAGGACGGCATTCCCCTCTTGGATACCCTGGAGGAGAACTCCCACAAGCATGCCTATGCTGTATCCGAGGACCTCAAGTATGCATTGCGGGAATGCATTGAGCTCTTGGGCAACGAAGCGGTCTGGTATCTGCGGAACAAACTCCATGAAAGGGTCTTTTCCACAGAAGATGAACAGACCATAGATCCAGAGCAGCTCTCCAGGGAATGCCTGCGTTTCATGTACCGGCTGCTCTTTCTCTTCTACATCGAATCCCGTCCGGATCTGGGTTATGTGCCCATGCAGTCAGACGCCTATCGCAGCGGCTACAGCCTGGAGTCCCTACGGGATCTGGAAATGGTGCCCCTGACCACCCAGGAGTCCCAGGACAAACACTTTATCCACGAGTCCCTGCAGCTGCTCTTCGACCTCATCTACAACGGCTTCCCTCAGGCCAAGAGCGCTCAGGCGCAGAAGGCTCTGCTGCCTGAGGTCTCATTGTACAATACCTTTTGTATTCCTCCTCTGCGCTCCAATCTCTTTGATCCGGAACAGACCCCGATTCTGAAAAAGGTCAGGCTCAGGAACAAGGTCCTGCAGAAGATCATCCGGCTCATGTCCCTATCCCGTCCGGCCAAGGGCCGCAGCCAGCGCCGGGGCCGCATCTCCTACGCCCAGCTGGGCATCAACCAGCTGGGCGCGGTCTATGAAGGTCTGCTCTCCTACCGGGGGTTCTTTGTGGAGCACGAGGAGGGCCTGTATGAGGTCAAGCCGGAAGGCGAGGCCTGGGACCCCTTGGGCATTGCCTACTTTGTACCGGCTCGGGATCTGCCCAATTACTCTGAGCAGGAGAAAGTGTACAACCAAGACGGCACTTTGACCCACTACCCCAAAGGGATCTTTATCTATCGCATGTCTGGCCGGGACCGGCAAAAATCGGCCTCCTACTACACCCCGGAGTCCCTGACCCAGTGCCTGGTCAAATATTCCCTCAAAGAGCTCCTGAAGAATAAATCTGCAGACGACATCCTGAATCTGACCATCTGCGAGCCAGCCATGGGCTCGGCCGCCTTTTTGAACGAAGCGGTCAACCAGTTGGCCGAGGCCTATCTGGAACGTAAGCAGCACGAGCTGGGTTTCCAGCTCTCGGTCGAAGAGCTAGCCAAGGAGAAGCAGAAGGTCAAAACCTATATTGCTGACAATAACGTCTTCGGCATCGACCTCAACCCGGTGGCTGTGGAGCTGGCCGAGGTCTCCCTGTGGCTGAACACCATCCATCCCGGCGGATACATGCCCTGGTTCGGCAACCAGCTGGTCTGCGGCAACTCCCTGATCGGGGCCAGAAAGGACGTCTATAGCCCGCACCTGCTGCGCCGCACATCCAAGAGCGATCCCTTGTGGCTGGATGAGGTCCCGCAGCGCATCCAGCCAGGAGAAAAGCGACCCCAGGGGGCAGTCTATCACTTCCTGCTCCCGGATAAGAACATGGCTGGCTACAACGACAAAAATGTCAAAAAGCTTGTCCCGGACGCTTTTCAAGCCGTCAAGGATTGGAAAAAGGAGCTCACCAAGCCCTTTGCCCAAGCCGATGTGCGGCAGCTGCAAAAGCTCTCCCAGGCTGTGGACGCCCTGTGGGCCGAGCATGCCAAAAAGCAGCGCGAGCTGCGGGCCAGGACCAGGGATCCATTGTCCTTTTTCGGGCATCAGGAGGATGAGAGGGAGCAGACCTCAGTGGCCCGCAAGGATCGCATCCTGCGCCAGGAGCAGTGGGCCGAGGGTTTGCGCCATTCTACGCCGTTTAAACGCCTGAAGCTGGCCATGGACTACTGGTGCGCGTTGTGGTTCTGGCCCCTGGAGCGAACAGACATCCTGCCCAGCCGGGAGGCTTTCCTCCTGGAGATGTCTCTGATCCTGCAAGGGGAGGTGTATGAATCCCTGACAGACGAGCACGGCCAGGCCTACCTGCCAGGCACCAACCCCAAGCAGGAGCAGATCGAGCTGCCCTTTGACCGCAGCCTGGGGTTGGTGGATGTGGACAGCCTGTGCCAAAAGCTGGAGCGCCTGCGCCTGGTCCGGGAGCTGGCCGGGAAATACCGCTTTCTGCACTGGGAGCTGGAGTTTGCCGACATCTTGGAGGACCGGGGCGGGTTTGATCTCATTGTAGGGAATCCACCGTGGATCAAGGTCCAATGGGAAGAGGGCAGCATCATGGGCGACCACGAGCCGCTTTTTGTGCTCAAGAAGAAGAGCGCCCCGCAGCTGGCCAGGCTGCGGGAGGAGACCCTGGAGCGGCTGGATATGACCTCTACCTATCTGCAGGCCTATGAAGACTCGGAAGGGACGCAGCTTTTCCTGAATGCCCGGCAGAACTATCCGGTCCTGCACCGCATGCAGTCCAACCTGTACAAGTGTTTTTTGCCCCAGGCTTGGCGGTATGGGAGGCAGGATGGGGTCTCAGGGTTTCTGCATCCGGAAGGGGTCTATGATGATCCAAAAGGGGGAAAGTTGCGGGAGGCGGTTTATCCCAGGTTGAGGTATCATTTTCAGTTTCACAATGAGCTCAAGCTGTTTTCTGATGTTCACAATGAAACTATTTTTAGCGTAAATATCTATGCAACTCATGCTGGCCAAGTAAATTTCATCAATATTGCAAATCTATATGTAGCTCATACTATTGACATTTGTTTTGAGCACAGCGGCCACGGTCCAGTTCCTGGAATCAAGGATGATAACAATAAATGGAACTTACATGGTCATACTTCACGTCTGGTTTCAGTCACAGAAGATGAACTCTCTTTATTCGCATCCCTTTATGACCCGGAGGGTACACCAGCCTCACAGGCCAGACTGCCGGCCCTGCAATCCAAAGAGCTGGTTCAGGTTTTGGAAAAGTTTGCCGTCCAGCCCCAGAAGTTGGGGGATCTTCAGGGCGAGTATTTTTCCACCGAGATGTGGCACGAAACCAATTCCCAAAATGACGGCACCATCCGCCGGGATACACAATTTCCAGACACTGCAGAAGAATGGATTCTCTCCGGTCCGCACTTCTTTGTGGGCAATCCTTTTCGTCAAACACCTCGGGCAGAATGCACCTCAAACAAAGCTTACGATATCCTGGATCTGACCGACCTGACCGACGACTACCTGCCCCGGACCAACTACGTCCCTGCCTGCTCCAAGGAGGAATATGACCGGCGGACGCCCAAGGTGCCGTGGGATGGGCGGTTGGTGACGGAGTGTTATAAAATGGCGTTTCGTAAAATGATTGGTCCAAGCTCTGAAAGAACATTATCTGGGGCAATAGTTCCTAAATATGTAGGCCATATAGATTCTTGTTTTAGCATATATTTGAAAAGTATACAGCAGTTGATCATTTTTGCTGGAAATTGTCTTTCGCTGCCCTTTGATTTTTTTACAAAAATAACTGGCAAGACAAACTTTAGAGATGAATTGGCAAGATTTTTCCCTATTCTTGATAAATTCGAGTCTTCTATATCCCTACGTGTCCTTGTTCTTAGCTGCCTCACCACTCACTACGCCTCCCTCTGGTCTTCCTGCTGGCAAGACACCTTCACCTCCGACTCCTGGGCCAAGTCCGAT
>CAZLUR010000151.1:0-4998 GCA_964562725.1 uncultured Desulfohalobiaceae bacterium
TAGCGGTTTGGAACATCTGCTCGTTTAGCCTTTGCTTCTCTTGGTCGGCCTGGACAATGCGCTCCGCCATCCGGTGCGACAGCCTCTTGGCTCTAAAGACAATGAACACAGCAGCCGCTAACATGACCCCAAAGGATACCAGCCTGGCCCGGTTCAAATAAGCATCAGCCTTTTCCTGGCTCTGGACCGCTAAAGGATGCACCAAGCTGCTGTAGCGAAGGTCGTATTCAAAGATGATCACCACTGCCAGCAAAAGCATTGGCAACAGGGGCACCAACAGGGAATGGAAAAGGAATACCCTTTGCAGATGCTGATAATACCCCCCCCCACTGCCCCTGTGCACAAGGCTCTGGATCAGATCACGCATTTTGCTTCTCCTACAGCACTTTCCAGCTGCTTTCAGTACTTATTGTCCTCCCTTGAAGGGATCCTTATCCTTTTGGGCCTGTTTCTTCTCCATTTCTTTCATTACTTCTGCAGCATATCCAGGCTGGCCGGCATCAGAGTAGCCTGCAGCCATCCAGGCATAATCAATGCGCTCCTTCATTTGCTTCAAGCTCCTCCAGGCTCGACGCAGGGTGGAATCCAGCTGCTCGATCTCCACAGGCTTTTCCATGTACTCGAATGCCCCGAGTTGCTTGGCTTCCAGCTCGTCCTTTTGCGTTCCGTGTCCGGTAAGGATCACCACCCGCATTTGGGGATAGTCCCTGCGCACCTTGCGCAGGACCTCTATGCCGTCAATGCCTGGCATGCGTAAATCCAGGACCATGACGTCCGGCTCCTTGCCCTCGGCCAAGGCCTGCAAAGCCTCCTCCCCGTCATAGGCCACATCAGCATCCAGGTTGCGCAGCTGCAGACGCTCGGAAAGGCTCTCCACAAACTCCTTTTCATCATCCACCAAAAGTACTTTGAATCTTTCCTTGCTCATGTGCTTTCTCCTTGTATTGCTTTGCTTCGTGCCTAGACCCACAGGCCAGTCCTATGAGTCTGCAACAAGTATAACAGCCCTGTGGGTCTGCAATAAGTAAAGAGCAACCAGCATGCCATATATTTTATGTTTTTATTTTAATATATTATAAGTAAACCATATTTTAGATGAAATATATTGATACAAAACAGGATGATGGTCATGAGAAGGTATGAAACATTTAGAGACAAAAAGGCCCGCTCCTGAATCAACAGGAGGGGCTCCAAAAAACTTGTTGTTTAAGGCAAATAAAAGAGACAAAATCTTGGGCAAACAGGTCTGCTTTGCCCGGGTATAGCAAGACTAGTAAGGCAGGCTTATGGCCAGGCCGCTGGCTATCTTTTCTATCGCGCAGTCCAGGGCGGCAAGATCAGGGCAAATTTCTTTCACTACAGGGACATCTTCTTCTGCAGGCTGCAGTTTGCAGGATTGCACAGTGAGCACCATGCCTTCTTGCTTGCTCTGGCAGGCAAGGCTCAGCTCATCCTGGCTGGTTTTGTCCAGGAAGACCTCTATACAGGTTGCCAGGGCTTGGTATGCAAGCAGTGGATTGACAGGAAAAGAGCGGTCTTTTGCTTCGCATTCCAACAGCCTTATCTTGCTTTTCTTCTGTCTGGCAAAGGGCTGCATGAGTTCAGCTGCGACTTCCAGTACCTGGCTGATGGGCACCTGCTCCTGGGAAGGGGTTAGGCTGTGCAGGAAACGGTTCAGGGCCCGGGTGGTGCGCATGGTCTTCTCCATGCTGTGTCCTACCGCCAGCAGCGATTTCTTGAGCCGCTGCTCTGGATCCCTGCCAGCCTGACTCCCAGAGCTGAATATCTTGCGCAGCCTGGCCCTTAAGCCGACTACTAGACCCAGTTCCAAGAGATCCTGCATTAGGCCTGCGGACTGACCCACAGAGGCCAGACCGTTCATGATTTCGTGGGTGGCTGCAGCAGCAATCCTCTCCACGAAAGCTGCCTGCTGATCATTCATTTTGCTCCTCCCCTCCAGACAGCACGGCCTGGTTCATCTTCTGCAGCAACTCTTCAATCTTTACAGGCTTGACAATGTAGTCAAAGGCCCCCAAGCGCATACCCTGGATGCCCTCCTGAGTGCCGCCTCTGCCTGTGAGCAGAATCACCTGGATAGCTGGATCTTTGCGCTTGATCTGGGCCAGGACATCCAGGCCGTTCAGCCCGGGCATCATGACGTCCAGGAGCACAATATCTGGACGATTGACTTCTATGTACTCCAGGGCCTCATAGCCATCAGTGGCTATATCTGCATGGATATTGCGCAGTTGCAATCGTTCTGCTAAAGTGGAGACAAAATCCAGCTCATCGTCCACCAGCAGGGCTGTATAGAGGCTCATATTACCTTCCTTCCTGTTTAGGGGGGCTAAGGGGCAAATTGACGATAAACCTTGTGCCTTTTCCTTCCTCGCTTTGCAGCTCTATCTCTCCGCCCAGACGCTGCACCAGGCCATAAGTGATGGACAGGCCCAGGCCGGTGCCTGCTGAGCCACGGGTGGTAAAAAAAGGTTCGAATATGCGTTTTTGCACCTCCAAGGACATGCCGCAGCCGTTGTCCTCTATGGCCACTGAGATTTTTCCTGGATCCGCCTGCCAACTCTGGATCAGTATCCAGCCGCCTTCCTGAGGCATAGCATCCAGGGCATTGTTCAGCAGATTCAAAAACACTTGCTGCAGCTGCCCATGGTCAGACTCTATCCTGGGCAAATCCTGGTCCAGAGCCTTTTTGATCTCGATCTTGCGGTGCTCTGCCTCCCGCTGCAGAAAGCTCATGACCTCCAGGAGCACCTCGTTGACATCGACTTTCTCCATGCTCACATCCATACGCTTGGCAAAGCCCAGGAGCCTGTGCGTAATCAGGCTGCACCTCTCCACTGACTGTACAATAGAGTCAGCGAGACCCAAGAATTTCTCCTGATGCCGCATCCCAGGACTGTTTTTGACCAGATCCTGCATAAGCCCGGTTTTTTCATAGATGATCGCCAAGGGATTGTTGATCTCATGCGCCACTCCGGCTGCCAGCCTGCCCACTGAAGCCAGCTTGTTGGCATGCTCCATGTTGTGCAGGGCTGCCTCCCTCTTGAGATCCGCAGTCTGGATGCGGGCCACCAAGCGTGTAGATATGGCATAGACTGCTATAGCAATAAAGATCAGGCTGGTGATGAATACTACCAGCATCCTGGTTTGCAGGGCCTTCCAAGTCTCCATAACCACAGAGTAGGGCTTGGCCAGAACCAGCACGAACGGAGTATTGGATATGGCAACCTGGATTAGAAGCAACTCTGAGGCATTCCGCTCAGGGGCTGCAATGGACTTGTTTTCCGAGTGGGTATTGGGTGAATCCAAGGCCAAATACTCTAAGGCCTTGTCTGAGAAGCTTACTGAAATGGATTGCGCCTCTGAACGTGGTCTGGGCAGATCCCAGGGGAATTCGCTCAAGATGGTGCCGAACAGGTTGGAGCTGGTCTGCAATACTCCTTCCCGGTTCAGGATAAAGGCCTCGCTCCTGGCATCCAGGTTCATGGAATCTATGAGATCTATGAACCTGTCAGTATTTATGGTAGCCCGCAGAATCCAGGATCCCTCGCTAGGTTCGGAGTGTTTGACCGCAATCACGAAATGGGGGAAGCTGCGATGCCCCAGGAAGACATCACTGATATGCGTCCCCTTGACCATTACCTCTCTGAACCATTCCTGCCCATCATACTGCTTACCCTGAAGGTTATAAGGGCCCACATAGCTGACCTGCCTGCCTGTAGAGTCAATTAAACCCAGGTCTACAAAGCCCCCGAACTCCTTGTGCATCACTGAGAATATATTCTCCAGCCTTGCTTGATTGGATAAGGTCTCAAAGCTGTAGGCAGAGGCGATAAAGCTCACTGCTGAATTGCGTTCCGCCAAAAATAGCTCAAAAGAGTGCTTGCTCTTGTCCACTAGCCTTTTCAAAGGAGCCAGGGCTTCCTTCTGCATAGCCTGCCTGGCTTCGATATGACTGATAATGGATACTGCCAAAAGAGGCAGAATGGAGACTCCCAGCATGATCAACACAAGATTGCGGCGCAGGGCGGCATACCTGGTAGAGGCGGTGGATTCATCCAACCTCTCTGATGCGCCAGGGGAATCTTGGAAGAGCCTGGTAAATAGTCTGCGCAGCATCAATTAAGTCTCCTGTTCATAGAGCACAGCTTCTGGAGTAAGCTCCCCTAGCTCTAGGAGCTGCAAGGCCTTTTCCCAAGGCCCCATGACAGAATCCAGGACCCGGACTTTCTTCCATTGCATGTACTCGAAATAGCGGCGCTGGATCCCCCCTGTGACCACCACCTTGGCGCCTTCGGCCAGAATCAGCCGACAATTCTCATCAGCCGAAGCACAGGCCGGAATCACTGTCCTGGTCTTGACAGTCCTTTGGTCTTGAATGATGGCAACCAGCAGCTCAGGGCTCAGGTCGAAGCGGGGAGATACGAATTGGTCCCAGAGGGTAATCACCGCCTTAAAGGTCTTGATGCCAGTATTAACCGCAGCCATTACTCTACCCCGTGCTGCTTTATCTTGCGCCAGAGCTTGCTTCGACTCCAACCCAGCCTCCTGGCTGCCTCAGCCTTCTTGCCCCCGTAGGCCAATAGGGCCTCCAGGATCAGCTTCCTCTCCACCTCTGGCCAAGTCTCTTCCTGGGGCAGCTCTATACCAGCAGTGGATTTGGTACTGCTACTCTGGACAGGTTCCTGCTCTAGCTGATCCTGGGCCTCCTGTTCAAACAAATAAGCAGGTAGCTCCTCCAGGCCTATCCTTTCACCCTGACCTATATTTACGGCGTATTCCACTATATTTCTCAGCTCACGTATATTGCCGGGATATGAATACTGCAGCAGAAAATTCCTGGCCCTCTCCTCGAAAGATGGTCTGGATTTGTTGAACCTGGTACTGAAATATTTCAAAAAATGATCCAATAACAGGGCAGTGTCCCCGCTTCTTTGCCTAAGGGGTGGAAGATGCAGTCGGACAACATTTAGTCTGTAT